>NZ_DBHKZA010000034.1:0-63971 GCF_057314935.1 Achromobacter sp. | reverse complement strand
GCGTGGCCGGCGATTTCCGTGCAGTTGCTGGTGACCAACCGGCGCGTGGACCTGATCCGCGAAGGGGTCGATCTGGCGCTGCGCGTGCGCACCAAGCTGGATACGGATGCTGAACTGGTGGTCCGCCACCTGGGATCGGCACGCGGCACGCTGGTGGCCAGCCCGGGCTATCTGCAGCGCCACGGCACGCCGGACACGCCGCAGGACTTGGCCTCCCACACGACCCTGAGCTTTTCGGACCCGCAGCATGACGTGCGGTGGCCGCTGGTCAACGATAAGGGCGAGGAAGTCCAGATCGAGCTGAAGCCGCAACTGTCTTGCAACGACTTCATCGTGTTGACCGAAGCCGCCGTGCGCGGCCGGGGCATAGCGCTGCTGCCGTCGATCGCGACGCAGGAAGAGCTGCGCCGCGGCCAACTGGTGCCGGTGCTGCCGCAATGGCAATCGCCGGAAGGCATCGTGCATTGCATCTATCCGTCGCGGCGGGGCATGATGCCCGCCGTCCGCACCCTGCTGGATTTCCTGTCGCAACGTCTGCCGACGATGTATCAGCGGCTGGAAAAAGCCGTCACGCCCGCGCCTCAATAGCCGCGAGTACGCTCGACCACGCCCGTGATGGGTTCGCCGCGCATCAACTGGGCGACCTTGCCGGCGATCTGCTCAATGCTCTCGTCGCGCAGCGTGCGCGCGGCGATGTGGGGCGTGACGTGGACGCGCGGATCGCGCCAGAACGGATGGTCGGTGGGCAACGGCTCGGTGTGGAACACGTCCAGCGTGGCGCCGGCGATCTCGCCCTCTTCGAGCATCTGCACCAGGTCTTCTTCAACCAGGTGCTCGCCGCGGCCGACGTTGACCAGATGCGCGTCCGGCAGCAACTTGGACAACGTTTCACGATTGAGGATGCCGCGCGTGTCCGGCGTCAGCGGCAACACGTTCACCAAAAAGCGCGTGCGGGCCAGGAACGCCGGCAAAGCGGCCTCTCCGGCAAAGGTCTCCACGCCAGGGATCTCGCGCGGCGTGCGCGACCAGCCGGCAACGGGATAACCGAAACCAGCCAGGGTCTGCGCCACGCGCGCCCCGACCTGCCCCAACCCAAGCACGCCGACCGGCCAATCGGCCTGGCGCGTGCCTTCGCGGGTGTCCCAATACTGGCGCGCCTG
Source organism: Achromobacter sp. (assembly GCF_057314935.1). NCBI lineage: Bacteria > Pseudomonadati > Pseudomonadota > Betaproteobacteria > Burkholderiales > Alcaligenaceae > Achromobacter > Achromobacter sp. The sequence goes on along the minus strand of NZ_DBHKZA010000034.1, from coordinate 62,811 downwards.
CGCCTGATCGAAGGCTTCGAAATCGCGCGACACGCGCAGCAGCGCGTACAAGGCGTACTCGGCCATCTGCACCGACATGCCCGCGTCCTCCAGACGCACGATCCGCACGTGCGCGGGGATCTCGGGCATCTTCAAGAGCGCATCCACGCCCGCGCCCAGATTGAACAGCGTGGTGATGCCGGTCTCGTGCTTGAAAAGCGCCGCCGGCGGACGCCACACCAGCGCCACGTCCGCGCCCGAGGGCGGACCATCGGGATTCCACACGGAAATGCGGCAGCCGGGCATGGAGGCTTCCAGGCGCGGCACCCAGACGTCTGGGTCATGGAGGGGGCAAGCAAAGAGGATGTGCATGGTGACGGCTCTGCAAGGCTTTTCGGAAAGCATGAAGCATGCAGGATGACGCCCCACAAATCAAACGGCCCGGCAGATCGCCGGGCCGTTCGTCTGCGCTTGGAACAACCGCTCAGACCGTCTGCGGGACCTCGGGCTTGCCCTTGCCCTTACCCTTGCCGCGGCGCAGGAAAGCCCAGACCTGCAACAGGATCAGCAAGGCGCTTGCGCCGATGAACCAGGCGCTGATGGGGCGCTGCACGAACACCGCCAGGTCGCCGCGCGACAACAGCAACGCGCGGCGGAAGTTCTCTTCCACCATCGGCCCCAGCACGAAGCCGAGCAAGATGGGAGCGACGGAGAATTCCAGCGTCATCAGGACGGCGCCGATCACGCCGAAGGCCAGCACTTCCCAGATCTGGAAGAGGCTGTTCTGCGTGCTGTACACGCCCACTGCGATGAAGAACAGCGCGGACGGGAACAGGTAGCGGTACGGCACCTGCAGCAGCTTGACCCACACGCCGATCAGCGGCACGTTCAGCACCATCAGCAGCACGTTGCCCACCCAGAAGCTGGCGATCAGGCCCCAGAAAATGTCCGGATGCTCGGTGATCAGCTGCGGGCCGGGCTGGATGCCCTGGATCAGCAGCGCGCCCAGGATCAGCGCCATCACCGCGTCGCCGGGGATGCCCAGGCTCATCGTCGGAATGAAGTCGACCTGCGTCTTCGAGTGCGACGACGCTTCCGGCGACGCCACGCCGGCGATCATGCCGGTGCCGAACTTCTCGGGCGTGCGGGAGATCTTGCGCTCCAGCGCATAGGCCACGAAGGTCGTGATGGTCGGACCCGTGCCCGGCATGGCGCCGAACAGCGTGCCGACCGCCGTGCCCCGCACCATCGGCCAGAACGCGGTCTTCAATTCCTGCTTGGTAGGCCGCATGTCGCGGATGCGCAGCTTGGCGCCGCTGCCGATGATGGTCATGCGGTTGACGCTCATCAGGAAGTCGGCCACGCCGAACAGGCCCATCGAAATGGCCACCAGCTCCAGGCCGTCGGACAGGTCCAGCAAGCCGAACGAGAAGCGGATGGTGCCCGTATTCACGTCGGTGCCCACCACGCCGCACATCAGGCCGAACAGCGTCATCGCGACGCCCTTGAGCGGCGAACCCCGCGACATCGTCGCGCCGGCCAGCAAGCCCAGCAGCATGATCGAGAAGATCTCGGTCGGACCGAACTTGAACGCCACTTCCACCAGCAGCGGCGACGCGAAGATCATGACGATGATGCCGACCGACGCTGCGAAGAACGAGCAGATCATCGTGATGCCCAGCGCGGTTCCCCCCTTGCCCTGTTTGGTCAATGGATAACCGTCAAGGCAGGTGACCGCGTGCGGCGGGTGCGAAGGCAGGTTGAGCAGGATCGCGCCGATGGCGCCGCCATACTGCGAGCCGTAGAAGATGCCGGCCAGCATCAGGATCGCGGGCACGGGCTGCATCACGTAGGTCAGCGGCAGCAGGATGGAGATCGCCGACAGGGCGCCCATGCCGGGCAGCACGCCGATGAGGTTGCCCACCAGCACGCCGAAGAACGACCACATCAGGTTGTGCCACTGGAACGCGACACCGAAGCCGTACCAAAGGTCCATCAAAGATTGAGAGATCATGGCGCTTCAACCCCAACGAAACAGCGGCAGCTGCAACTGCAGCGCCCACCAGAACACGACGACCGCGATCGCGGACATCGCGAGCGACAGCAGGATGGCTTGCTTGATGGTGTTCTTGCGATCACCCAGCGCCGAGATGAATACGATGGCGAAGGTCGCCGGCAGCAGTCCGCCGTAGTGGCCCAGCAGCAGGAAGGCCAGCGTGCCCAGCAGAATGCAGGCGCTGCCGCGGAAATCGGGCAACCCGTGCGCGTGGCCGTCGCCCGGCGCGGGCGGCGTGGCCTCGCCAGAGCGCGCGGAAATGGCGATCAGCACGCCCGTCAGCGCCAACAGGCCGCCGAGCGCGGCGGGGAAGAACCCCGGCCCCATGTGGCTCAACGTGCCGATGTGGTAATCGGTGCCCCCGTATATCGCCCCCAACCCGATCAGGACCATCAGCGCACCGCCGTAGTAGTCCTTTCTGTTGATATTTTTTTGCACTTCCATCCTCCTTCTGGTGCAGGACCGTGCCGGCCCTGGACGCGCCGCTCGAAACGAGCTTCGCCCGGCCCTTAACAGCGAGCCGGAGCGCAGATTACGGAGGGAAGCTGCTAATCCGCTTTCTATGCGCTGTCGCATTCCTGAATTCGGGGGTTATCCCTGAGTGCAGGCGGCGCGGAAAGGGAAGAAAACGGAAAAAAATTTGAAAGCCAGGCGGCTTTACTGGTCGCCCTTGAGCTCGACGTCGAGCGGACGCGGGTACTGCGAGACGGTCGGCGCCAGCGGCAACCACAGCACGGAAGCCAGACCCACGCCACCCTGCGCGTTGGGTTCGCCATCGCGCAGTTCGATGTCGCCGTCATTGCGGCGGGCATAGGCACGGGCGATCGCCAAACCCAGGCCGGAGCCCGAAGAGGCGACGGGCTTGTCGGTGCCGACCCGTTCGAAACGGGCGAAGGCGCGGCTTCGCAAGACGGGCTCCAGGCCGGGGCCGTTGTCGGACACCGAGACCTCGGCCCGGTTTTCCAGCCGGAAGACCGACACGGTGATCTGCGCCCCGACAGGCGCGTAGTGGATGGCGTTGTGCACCAGATTGGATAGCGCTTCGTGCAGTTCGGCTTCGCTGCCCAAGGCCGGAACGGGGATTTCAAGCCCCTCTTGCGAGACCGCCTGCACCCAGCCCAAGTCTTGCTGCTTTTCATGCGCCAGCGGGAGGTACTGCAGGACGACTTCACGCGACACCGCATTCATGTCCAGCAATTGGCGCGGCAGTTGATCGGCCTGGTTGGCATGCGCCAGGGACAGCAGCTGCTCGGTGAGGCGACGCGTGCGGCCCAGCTGGTCGACGATGGCGCGCAAGCCTTCACGCGTGCGGGCCGGATCGCGCTCGCGCAGCGCGTACTGCGCTTGCGTGAGCATGATGGCCAAGGGCGTGCGCAGCTGATGGGAGGCGTCGGCCAGGAAGTGCGATTGCTCGTCCAGCACGCGGCGATAACGCGCGATATGGTGATTGACGGCGTCGACAAGCGGCGACACCTCGCTGGGCACTCGGGAGGCGTCCAGCGGCGTCAGATCGTCGGGGCGGCGGTTGCGGATATCGGCGCGCAAGCGGCGCAGGGGCTTCAATGCCCACGACACGCCCCACCACACCAGCAGCACGACCAGGGCCAGCATGCGCGCATCGCGCAGGATTTCCTGGCGCCGCGCATTGTTTTCGGCTTCGATCCGCTTGCCCGTGCTTTCGGCCACCACGACCAGCACCTGGCGATGCTGCCCCTGGTAGTAGAGGTCGCGCACGACCGAGACCACCCGCACCGGGTCGTTGCGGTAGACGCCGTCGTAGAAAATGGGTTGGCCGTTCGACCGCGGCCACGTGGGCGGGCGCGGCATCTCGGGCATGCCCAGCAGCGTCTTGCCCTGTTCGGTAGGCACGGGCGCCCCGTCAGGCAAGGGCGGATCGATCTGCTCGATGCGGAAATACTTGCGCAGGCCCGCGCGGGATTCCAGCATCACCTGCGCGTACAGCGGCGTGGCCACCTGGAGATTGCCGTCCGGCGTGAACTCCAGGCTGCTTTCCAGCACGCGGGCGGGCTCCACCAGCGCGCTGTCATAGGCCTCGTTGGTGATCTCGGACAGCGTGCGGTAGTCATTCAGGCTGTCGATGACCAGCAGCACCACCACGCCGGGCAGCAGCAGGATGATCAGCAGCGCGCGGATGCCGACGCGTGGCAACCCCGGTATCCGCAAGCTCACTCAGGATTCCGATGCGGCCGACTCGCTGGTGACGCTTTCCAGCATGTAGCCCAGCCCGCGCACGGTCACGATGCGCACGTCGCTGCCGGCCAGCTTCTTGCGCAGACGGTGCAGCACGACCTCGATCGCGTCGGGATTGGCTTCGCTGTCATGCGTGAAGACCTTGCCGAACAATTGCGACTTGTCCACGGGGTAGCCGCTGCGGGTCAGCAGCGCCGCCAGCGCGGCGTGCTCGCGCGGGGTCAGGAACAGCAGCGAGCCGTCCAGCGTGAAGGCCCGGCTTTCGCTGTCGTAGGACAAGGAGCCGCACTGCAGGCGCGGATGCTGGCGGCCACGGCTGCGGCGCACCAGCGCGGTCAGCCGCGCTTCCAGTTCTTCCAGGGCAAAGGGCTTGGTCAGGAAATCGTCCGCGCCCAGGTTCAGGCCGCGCACCCGGTCCTGCAGCGCGCCTTGGGCGGTCAACAGCAGGACGGGCGTGCGGTCGTCCCGGTTGCGCATTTCGCGCAGGACCACCAGGCCGTGCTTGTCGGGCAGGCGCAGGTCCATGACGATGGCGTCATATTCCGTGCCTGCCATGAATGCCTCGGCCGTGCGGGCATCTGCCGCGTGATCCGGCACGAACCCGCTCTGAGCGAGCGCGCGCATCAACCAGGACGCCATGTCCCGTTCGTCTTCAACCAACAATATGCGCATGACCGTCCGTTCCTTCGGGCAAATTCTCTGCTGCCCGCTGCCCGTGCACGCGCTGGCGCAGGTAGCGGGTTTCATGATGACGCCGAAAGAGGATCGCCGACAACTCGTTCAACGCCTGGGTATAGACATCGCGCTTGAACTCGATCACGGCGTCCAGGGGTACCCAATACTGGCTCCAGCGCCAGGCATCGAATTCCGGATGCTGCGTCGCGCGCAAGCACACATCGCTGTCACGTCCCACCAGGCGCAACAAGAACCAAATCTGTTTTTGTCCTTTATAGTGGCCACGCCACTCACGCCGGACGAAGTGATCGGGCACGTTATAACGTAACCAATCGCGTGTACGCCCCAAAATACGGACATGCTCGGGCTTCAAGCCCACCTCTTCATGGAGTTCGCGATACATGGCCTGCACCGGGCTTTCGCCATATTTGATGCCGCCCTGGGGGAACTGCCATGCATGTTCCCTGATACGCTTGCCCCAAAAGACCTCGTTTCGACTGTTGACGAGAATGATGCCGACATTGGGGCGGTAGCCTTCGCGGTCAAGCATGGGCCACCCCCACCGAATTCAATACAATTACAGTCGATTATACGTATCTGCTGCCACCTTTAAACATGCGCGCATCCAACTACCACATCAACACCCTCAAAGAAGCCCCTTCCGAAGCCGAAGTCGCCAGCCATCAGCTGATGACCCGGGCAGGGATGATCCGCAAACTCGCGGGCGGCATCTACACCTACATGCCCCTGGGCCTGAAGATCATCCGCAAGGTCGAGGCGATCGTCCGGGAAGAAATGAACGCCTCGGGCGCCATCGAGCTGCTGATGCCGGTGGTGCAGCCGGCCGAGCTCTGGCAGGAATCGGGCCGCTGGGAGCAATACGGCGCCGAACTGCTGCGCATCAAGGACCGCCACCAGCGCGATTTCGTGCTGCAGCCGACGTCCGAAGAAGTCATCACCGACATCGCGCGCAATGAAATCCACAGCTACCGCCAGCTGCCGCTGAATTTCTATCACATTCAGACCAAGTTCCGGGACGAACGCCGTCCGCGCTTCGGCCTGATGCGCGGCCGCGAATTCACGATGAAGGACGCCTACTCCTTCGACCGCGACGAAGCCGGCGCCCTGAAAAGCTACGACACCATGTACGCCGCCTACATGCGCATTTTCGGCCGCCTGGGCCTGGAATTCCGCGCGGTGGCGGCCGACACGGGCTCGATCGGCGGCACCCGCAGCCATGAATTCCAGGTGATCGCCGACACCGGCGAAGACCTGCTGGTCTACAACGCCGAGACCGACTACGCCGCCAACATCGAACTGGCGGAAGCCGTTTCGCTGTATCCGGTGCGCGGTGAAGCCACCCAGGCCATGGCCGACGTGCCCACCCCGGGCGCGGCCAAGTGCGAAGACGTGGCCAAGCTGCTGGGCCTGCCGCTGGAAAAGACGATCAAGTCGATCGTCCTGGCCACCGACGGCGACAAGGGCAAAGTCGACATCTGGCTGCTGCTTTTGCGCGGCGACCACGAACTGAACGAAATCAAGGCAGGCAAGCTGCCGGGCCTGGCGGGCTTCCGCTTTGCCACGGAAAGCGAGATCGTCGAGTATTTCGGCTGCAAGCCCGGCTATCTGGGCCCGGTCAAGACGGCCAAGCCGGTGCATGTGATCGCCGACCGCACGGTCGCCAACATGGCCGATTTCGTCTGCGGCGCGAACAAGGAAGATTTCCACATCCAGGGAGTAAACTGGGGCCGCGACCTGCCCGAGCCCGAGCTCGTGGCCGATCTGCGCAACGTGGTCGCGGGCGACCCGTCGCCGGATGGCAAGGGCACGCTCTCCATCCAGCGCGGCATCGAAGTGGGACACGTTTTCTACCTGGGCAAGAAGTACTCCGAAGCCCTGAAGGCCACCTTCCTGGACGAAACCGGCAAACCGGCCGTCCTGGAAATGGGCTGCTACGGCATTGGCGTGACCCGCATCGTGGGTGCCGCCATCGAGCAGAACCACGACGCCCGCGGCATCATCTGGCCCCGTGCGATCGCCCCGTTCGAAGTCGTGATCTGCCCGGTGGGCTGGGGCAAAAGTGAAACCGTGCGTGACACCGCCCAGAAGCTCTATGAATCGTTGCTGGCGCGCGGCGTGGACGTCATCCTGGACGACCGCGACGCACGCCCGGGCGTCATGTTCGCTGAATGGGAGTTGATCGGCGCCCCGCTGCGTGTAACAGTTGGAGAACGCGGCCTGAACGATGGTGTGGTGGAATTGCAGGCCCGCCGGGAATCCGAAGCGGCCAAGATTCCGGTAGAGTCCGCGCTGGAAACGGTGCTGGCGAAACTCGACACCCTCTAACCTTATAGCTAGTACGGACTTTTCGCGTCCCGACCCGCATCACTCCCTATCCGTATCGTGACCGACCTGAAGTCCGCCGAATCCCTCCTGCAAGTCCGTGTCTACTACGAAGACACGGATGCGGGCGGGGTGGTTTTCTACGCTAACTACTTGAAATTCCTGGAACGCGCACGCACCGAATGGCTGCGCAACCTGGGAGTCAACCAGTCCGGGCTGGCCGCCAGCGAGCAACGTCTATTCGTTGTCCGCTCCTTGGACATGTCTTACCGGAAGCCGGCCAGACTGGACGATTTGCTTACCATACGCAGCCGAGTCACCAAACTTGGCCGCGCTTCGATACACTTCGCGCAGCGCGCGGAACGCGACGGGGAACTGCTTGCCGAAGGCAACATCCAAGTCTGTTGCGTCGATGCCGTGAACATGCGGCCGGCGGAACTGCCGGCCGACGTCCGCGCCAAACTGGAATCAATTCAGGAATAACCATGCAAGCCACCAGCGACATGTCGTTGCTTTCGTTGATTTCGCACGCCAGCGTGCCGGTCCAGCTGATCATGCTGATGCTGTTGGGCATCTCGATCATGTCCTGGACCTACATTTTCGCCAAGCGCCTTGCCATCAAGCGCGCCCATACCCAGACCCGCCGCTTTGAAGACGACTTCTGGTCGGGCGGCGACCTGTCGATGCTGCAACAGGCCGTGGCCTCGCGCCGCGACGAACAGGGCGCGCTGGCCCGCATCTTCGATGCCGGCATGACCGAATTCCTGAAGGCCCGCCGTGGCAACTCGGCCGGCGACGCCACCGCCCTGCTGGACGGCCCGCGCCGCGCCATGCGCGCCGCCTACCAGCGTGAAATGGATTCGCTGGAATCGCACCTGAACTTCCTGGCATCGGCCGGTTCGGTATCGCCTTACATCGGCCTGCTGGGCACGGTCTGGGGGATCATGCACGCCTTCATCGGCCTGTCGAACATGCAGCAGGCCACGTTGGCCTCGGTGGCCCCCGGTATCGCGGAAGCCCTGATCGCCACCGCGATCGGCCTGTTCGCCGCCATCCCGGCCGTGGTCGCCTACAACCGCTTCACGAATGACATCGATCGCATCTCGATCCGTTTCGACAGCTTCGTCGACGAATTCCTGAACATTCTGCAACGGCAGGTGCGCTAATGCCCTCGGTAAGCTCACGCGGCAGGTCCGGCCGCCGCATGAAGGCCGACATCAACGTGGTGCCGTACATCGACGTGATGCTGGTGCTGCTGGTCATCTTCATGGTGACCGCGCCCCTGATCACGCCCGGGTTGATCCAGCTGCCCTCGGTCGGAGCGGCATCGGACGTGCCCGTGAAGCCGCTGGAAGTCCAGATTTCGGAAGACGGCAAGATCGCCCTGCGCATGCGCGAACCCGGCGCCACGATGCAGGACATCGCGCGCCCCGAGCTGGTGGCGCAAGTGCGTTCGCGCATTACCGCGGAAACGCCGGTGGTCATCGCCGCCGACGGCAAGGTGCCCTACGAGACGGTCGTGAAGGTGATGGACGAACTGCGCACCAACGGCATCACCCGCCTGGGCCTGCTGGTGGACCAGTCCGCCGCCGGCGCTTCCCAGCCCGCATCCGCGAAAAAACGCTAACGCGACGCCTTCCGCCGGCTTGTCCGGCATGCAACGCCCATGACGCCACCCATAATTCGACACCGCAGCGGCCCACCGGCCACCCCGCCCAACAACGACAACCGGAATGCGCTCATTCTGGCTGTGGCGGTGCATTTGCTGCTGCTGGTCGCCTTGATCTTTGGCGTGAGCTGGCGCACGGAGGCCCCGGGCCCCGTCGAGGTCCAGCTCTGGGCCGACGGCAATTCGCCCGTCTCCCCGCCACCCACGCCCCAGCCCGAACAACCCAAGCCGGCCCCCAAGCCCGAGCCCAAGCCGGAACCTGAAAAGGCGCCCGAGCCGCCGCCTCCGCCCCCTCCTCCGCCCAAACCCGAACCCGAGGTCCAGCCCAAGACCGAGGAAGTGGATCCCGAAATCGCGATCCAGGAAGCCAAGAAGAAGCGCGAGCAGGAAGAAAAGGCACGCCAGGCCGCTGAAGCGGCCAAGGAAAAGGCGCGCCTGGAAGAAGAGCGCAAGCAGGCTGAATTGAAGGAAAAGAAGCGCCTGGAGCAGGAACGCCAGGCCGCAGAGAAGGCGGCCGCCGAGAAAGCCGCGGCAGACAAGGCCGCCGCCGACAAGGCTGCTGCGGAGAAAGCCGCTGCCGACAAGGCCGCTGCCGAAAAGAAAGCCAAGGACGACGCTGCCAAGAAGGCCGCCGCGGACAAGGCTGCTGCCGACAAAGCGGCCGCCGAGAAAGCCGCTGCCGACAAGGCCGCGGCTGAAAAGGCTGCCGCCGAGAAGGCCGCCGCCGCCAAGAAGGCGGCTGCGGACAAGGCCTTGAAGGATGCGTTCCGCAACGATGCGCTGGGCGCCGCAGGCATTCCGGGCGGCACGGCCGACCGCAACCAGGCGGGCGGCGGACGCGACAACGGCTACGCCGCCAAGGTGCGCGCTTGCATTCTTCCGGGCGTGGCCTATCAGCCTCCGCCGCGCAGCGGCTCCGGGAATCCGACCGCACAATACCGGGTACAGTTAGGTACTGACGGGAAGGTTAACGGCGTTTCGCTGACCGAATCCTCCGGCAATCCGGCGTTCGACCGTGCGGTCGAGACCGGTATCCGCCGCTGCAACCCCTTCCCGAAGCCCTCCACGGGCAGCTACGAAAAGTTCATTGACGTAGTGCACAAAATGTATGATTGACAGGAGATTGATGAATATGACTCCCGCTTATAGCCGACGAGGCTCCCTCCTCGCTCTCTGGCGATCGTATGGACTCGGCTTGCTGATGCTTACGCTGGCCTGCCTGATGGCAATGAAACCGGTCCATGCCCAGTTGCGCGTTGATATTTCCGGTACGGGCGCAACGCAGTACCCAGTAGCCATCGCCGATTTCGCCGTGGACGACACCCACGGCCGCGCCTTGGCCGAAGTGATCCGCGCCGACCTGACCCGCACGGGCCAGTTCCGCCTGATCAACGCCGCCGGCTCCGGCCTGAACGTCGACTCGCCCATCGCCCATGACGACTGGCGCGGCAAAGGCGCCGATTTCCTGGCTTATGGCAGCATCACCCGTGGCGCCGATGGCCGCTACGACGTGCGCTACCGCCTGGCCGACACGGTCAAGAAGGGGCAATTGGACGGCGTGGCGTTCTCGGGCACCGAGCAGGAACTGCGCCGCGTGGCCCACCAGATCGCCGACCGCATCTACGAGAAGATCACCGGCGTTCGCGGCGTGTTCTCGACCCGTATCGCTTACGTCCTGAAGAAGGGCGCCACCTACGAACTGCAAGTGGCCGACGCCGACGGGCAGAACCCGCAAGTGGCCCTGCGTTCGCGCGAGCCCATCATCTCGCCGTCCTGGTCGCCCGATGGCGCCAAGCTGGCTTACGTGAGCTTCGAGTCCGGCAAACCGGTCGTCTACGTGCACACGCTGGCCACCAGCGCCCGCGTGCCGGTCGCCAACTTCAAGGGCAACAACAGCGCTCCCGCCTGGTCGCCCGACGGCTCCAAGCTGGCCGTGGCGCTGACGCGTGACGGTTTGTCGCAAATTTACATCGTTGGCGCGTCCGACGGGTCGAATCCCAGCCGAGTTACGCGTTCTCCCGGGATTGACACCGAACCGACCTTTACGCCAGACGGTGCTTCCATTATCTTTACGAGTGACCGCAGCGGCGGGCCGCAAATCTATCAGACCGGCTCGACAGGTGGCGACGCACGCCGCCTCACGTTTAATGGTGGTTACAACATATCACCCCGAATTTCCCCCGATGGATCGACGCTGCTGTACGTTGCAAGACGCGACGGCGCGTTTCGAATCGCGTCGTTGAACCTGTCCTCAGGCTCCGAATCCTTGATCACTGATGGTCGTGACGATCAGTCGCCAAGTTTCGCGCCGAATGGCATGCAAGTCCTTTACGCCGCCATCCAAAATGGACGTAGCGTACTTGCGGGTGTTTCGAGCGATGGCCGCGTACGGCAGACGCTTTCGGTACTGAACGGGGAAATACGTGAACCGACTTGGGGCCCATTTACCCGATAACACGTGTGACTCTCTTTGCAAAGGAACTATCATGAAGTCGCGCATTGCCAAAAGCCTGACCATTGCCGCTCTGGCTGCCACTCTGGCAGCTTGCAGCTCCGTCCCTCTCGACGATAAAGCGGGTCAGGGCGGAGGCGCTGGCCAAGGATCTTCGGCCTCTGGCCAAATCCTTGATCCCTTTAACCCCCAAAGCATCCTGGCGCAACAGCGCTCGGTGTACTTTGATTTCGACAGCTACACCGTGTCGGACCAGTACCGCGGCTTGGTCGAAACCCACGCCCGCTACCTGGCTTCGCACCAGCAGCAGAAGGTCAAGATCGAAGGCAACACCGACGAACGCGGCGGTGCTGAGTACAACCTGGCCCTGGGCCAGCGTCGTGCAGACGCCGTGCGTCGCATGATGACCCTGCTGGGCGTCAGCGACAACCAGATCGAAACCATCAGCTTCGGCAAAGAAAAGCCGAAGTCGACGGGTACGTCGGAAGCCGACTTTGCTGAAAACCGCCGCGCCGATATCAACTATCTGCGTTAAGATTTTCGTATAGTCCAAGAGCCCTACCACGCGTCGGGACGGTCAGCCGGCCGTCCCGACGTTTGTTTTTATACCCGGGAATATTCATGCGCGATAACGTTCTGTCCCTGCGTCCTCTGATTGTGGCCACTGGCCTGGTGCTTGCGGCCCTGACGGCGCCCGCTCACGCTTTTTCCGACGATGAAGCCCGTAAGGCCATCCTGGATTTGCGCCAGCAGGTTCAGCAGCAGAACGAGCAAAGCCAACGCGCCAAGCTGCAATTGGCCGACCAGATTCAATCCCTGCAGCAGGAAGTGGCGCAGCTGCGCGACCAGCTGGAACTGGTGTCGCGCCAGCAGCCCAGCGCCAAGCCGGGCGCGCCCAGCGGCACGAATCCCCCGGGCACCGCCGCAGGCGACCCGCAAGAGCAAGCCGCCTATGACGGCGCGATGGACCTGTTCCGCAAGGGCCAGTACAAGGACGCCGCCGAATCGCTGGCCGCGTTCACCGCGCTGTACCCGAACAGCCAGCTGGCCCCCAGCGCGCAGTTCTACCTGGGCAGCAGCCGCTATGGCATGAAGGACTTCAAGGGCGCCATCGAGCAACTGACCAGCATGGTGCAGAAGTCGCCCGAAAACGCGCGCGCCCCGGACGCCCTGCTGATCATCGCCGGCGGCCAGATCGAATTGAACAACCGCGCCGGCGCCAAAGCGACGCTGCAGCGCATTGTTCGCGACTACCCGAACGCCCCGGCGGCCGCCACGGCCAAGAGCCGCCTGCAACTGCTGCAGTAATGCTCCCCGCCGCAAGCGCGGTCAGCGCCTACCGGCACATCCTGCGCCGCCGCGCAGGGCTTCTTGCCCTGCTGCTGGCGGCGATTTTCATGGCGCTGCTGTTCGACTTCACGGTGGGTCCGTCGGGCCTGCCCTGGGGCGACCTGTGGCGCACCTTGAGCGCGCCCGCCTCCGCCGACCCGACCTACCGCGTGATCGTGTGGGACATCCGGCTGCCTTCGGCCTTGATGGCCGCCCTGGTGGGCATGGCGCTGGGCCTGGCGGGCGCCGAAATGCAGACCATCCTGAATAATCCGCTGGCCAGCCCGTTTACGCTGGGCGTATCGTCCGCCGCGGCGTTTGGCGCGTCGCTGGCCATCGTCCTGCAACTGGGGCTGCCAGGCGTGCCCAGCGGCTGGCTGATCGCCGGCAACGCGTTCCTGTTTGCGCTGGTGGCGGCGTTGCTGCTGGACGCCGTCGCCCGCTGGAGCGGCATGAACACATCGGGCGTCGTGCTGTTCGGCATCGCCATGGTGTTCACCTTCAATGCCCTGGTATCACTGGTGCAGTTCCTGGCCAGCGCCGAAGCGCTGCAGAACCTGGTCTTCTGGACGATGGGCAGCCTGGCCCGGTCCAGCTGGACGACGGCCGGCGTCGTGGCGCTGGCCGTGGCAATAGCATTGCCGTCGGCCATGCGCCAATCCTGGAAGCTGACCGCGCTGCGGCTGGGCGAAGACCGTGCCGCGAGCTTCGGCGTCGACGTGCGCCGGGTGCGCGTGGCGGCGCTGGCGCGCGTCAGCCTGCTGTCGGCGCTGGCCGTGGCCTTTGTCGGCACCATCGGATTCATCGGGCTGGTGGCGCCGCATATCGCGCGCCGGCTGTTCGGCGAGGACCACCGCTTTTACCTGCCCGGCAGCGCGCTGGTCGGCGGACTGATCCTGTCGCTGGCATCTGTCGTCTCCAAGAACCTGCTGCCCGGCGTGGTGGTGCCCGTAGGCATCGTAACGGCGCTGGTTGGGATCCCCTTTTTCGTGGCGGTGGTGTTGCGCCGGCAATTGCCATGACGCGCGACGCCGCATTGGACATCCACGGGCTGACCGCCGGCTATGGCCGCGGCGACGTGCTGCACGCGCTGTCAGTGCCGGCGCTTGCCGCGGGCCAGGTGACCGCCCTGCTGGGCCCGAACGGCAGCGGAAAATCCACCTTGCTCAAAGCGCTGGCCGGACTGGTCCGCACGCGGCAAGGCAGTGTCTTGCTGAACGGCCAGGACATGACCCGGCTGGGCGTGGGCGAACGCGCCCGGCACATGGTCTATCTGCCGCAGAGCCTGCCCGCCGCGGTGCACCTGCGGGTGTTCGAATCGGTGCTGGTCGCGGCCAAGGCGACGCAGGATGCGCTGGCGCCGCCCGTCGCCATGGCGGACATCGAGCGCCTGCTCGACCGGCTGGGCATCGCACACCTGGCGCTGCACTACCTGGACGCCTTGTCAGGCGGTCAAAAACAACTGGTGGGGCTGGCGCAGGCGCTGATCCGGCATCCGCGCGTGCTGCTGCTGGACGAACCCTTATCCGCCCTGGACCTGAACTACCAGTTCCACGTGATGCGCCTGCTGAAACAGGAAACGCAAGAGCACGGACTGATCAGCATCATCGTGCTGCACGACCTGAACGTGGCGTTGCAGCACGCGGACCGCGCGGTGATGATCTCGGGCGGCCGCCTGCACGCCGAGGGTGCGCCGGCCGACGTGATCACGCCGGCGTCGCTGGCTGCTGTTTATGGCGTGCAGGGCCGGGTGGAGGCCTGCTCGCGGGGCTTGCGGCAGGTGCTGATCGACGGGTTGGACGAGCACCCGCGCTGACCGCGCCCAAGCGCCGGACGCGGGTCGACCAGACACGGGCCGTTCAGGCGTTCAGGCGCGCAGGGCGACATCCACGACCGGCGCGCCGGTCATGTCCGCCAGTTGCCGGGGCGTCAGGTTGAACACGGCGTGTGGATGGCCTGCGGCCGCCCACAAGCTGTCGTAGTTGAACAGGTCTGCATCCAGCAGCATGACCGGCTTGACCGCATGGCCGATGGGGCAGACGCCGCCGATCGCGTAACCCGTGCTGTCGCGCACGAACTTGGCATCCGCCTTGGCCAGCGCCCCGACCTGCTCGGCCACCTTGGCCTCGTCCACGCGGTTGGCGCCGCTGGCGATGACCAGCACCGGCGCGTCATCGGAGGCCCGCCGGAAGATGATGGACTTGGCGATCTGCGCCACCTCGCAGCCCAGGCCCGCCGCCGCTTCCGCCGAAGTCTTGCCCGATTGAGGCAGGACGACGACGGGCTTGTCGTGGCCGATCTCCAGCAGGAGGCGGGCAACGCGTTGGGCGGATTCAGGCAAAGCGGCGAGGGACTCGGGGGACATCGTGACGGACTCCGTGAAAGACTGCGGACGAGTTTATCAGCGGCCGCCGGCGATGGCGCGCGGCGACGACGGGCTAGAATGCGGACCTGGCTTTCCCCTTCCTGCCCTCCATGCGTTCCGAACCCGTCCTGCCCCTGCAAACCGCGTTGATCGGCGGCTACGCCATGTCCTATACCGAGTACGGCAGCGGCACGCCGCTGGTTCTGGTGCATGGTTCGCTGTCGGACTGCCGCTACTGGAAGTCGCAGATGGCGCCCCTGGGCAAGTCGTTCCGGGTACTGGCAGTTTGCCTGCGCCGTTACTGGCCGGAAACCTGGGACGGCGAAGGCGACGGGTTTTCGATCGAGCAGCATGCCAGCGACGTGCTGGAATTCATCGACACCGTCGCCGGCGGCCCCGCCCATCTGGTCGGCCATTCCCGCGGCGGGCGCGTGGCGCTGGAAGCCGCGCTGCGCCAACCCGACGCGCTGCGCAGCCTGACCTTGGCCGATCCCGGCCTGCCGCTGCCCGGCGGCGACGATTCGCGCGGCGGTTTTCGCCAACGCGCCTTGGCACTGATCCGCCAGGGCGACGTCGAGGACGGCCTGGCGCTGTTCGTGGACACGGTGACGGGGCCGGACACCTGGCAGCGCATGGTGCCGTGGTTCAAGGAGATGGTGCGCGACAACGTCGGCACGCTTTTCGGCCAGGCGGAAGAAAAGCCCGAAGCCTTGACGCCCCAGCAGATCGGCACCCTGAAGCTGCCGACCCTGCTGATCGGCGGCGCGCTGAGCCCCGCCCCCTACCCCGCCGTGCTGGACGCCCTGTCGCAATGGGTACCGCACGCGCACCGCGTGACGGTCGTCGGGTCGTCGCACGGCATGAATTTGGGCAATCCCCGCGCGTTCAACGGCGCCATCGAAGCATTCATCGGGGGCTAAGCCCCAACCCGATTACGGTTCCACCGAAGGCGTGTGCTTCAGGCGCCGCAGGACGAACGTGGATCGGCTGTGGCGCACGCCCCGCAGCTTGTACAGCCGCTTGCGCAGAAATTCCTCGTAGCCCTCCGTGCCCGCGACGGCCACCTTGATCAGGTAGTCGTATTCGCCCGTGACCAGAAAGGCTTCGACCACTTCGGGCAGCCGGGTGATCTCTTCGCCGAAGCGGGCGAGCGACTCGTCGTCGTGGTGCTCCAGCGTCACTTCGATCATGACGGTATCCGGCAACCCCAGCGCCTTCTGGTTCAGCAAGGCCGCATAGCCTTCGATCACGCCGGCCTCTTCCAGCGCCTTGACCCGGTTCCAGCAGGGCGTGGGCGACAGCCCCACCTGCTCGGCAAGCTTCAGGTTGGTCAGCCGGCCGTCGGCGCGCAGGGCGCGCAGGATCTTGCGGTCGGTTTCATCGATTTTCGGGGTGGCGGACATGGCAGGCGAGCCCATTAAGAGAATATCCCTGTAAAAATCGATTCTACAAGATAAATATTTTCCTATACCCGTGAATTCGGCGTGAATCAGGAAACCTATTTTGTTCCCTCGGCCGTAGACTTTCCAGCAAGACGGGCCCTACCCCGCCCGTCGGATTTCGGCGCATGCACCGCGGCACAACCCGGCGCGCGCGCCGGCAGTTCCAACGCAGCAACCCGCGCGCCGATCCGCGCGGCTGGAAACCATGTCTCACGCAGCAGCACTACCTGCAAGAACCGGTCTGGGCCTGTCCGGCACCGCCATGCTCCTGACCGCCCCGGCGTTATTCGCATCGAATATGGTCGCCGCCCGCTGGGCGCACGACGCTAGCCTTCCCCCTGTTTTCCTTGCCTTCGGCCGCTGGCTGCTGGCCTTGCTGATCTTGCTGCCACTGGCGGCGCCCGCCCTGCGCGCACACCGCCGCGCCTTGTGGCGCGGCTTGCCCGCCCTGTTGCCGCTGGCGGTGCTGGGCATGGGCGTGGCGGTGGCGCCGCAATACATCGGCGCGCAGACCACCAGCGCCACCAATATCGCGCTGATCTTTTCATGCAGCCCCATCCTGGTGGCCTTGCTGGAAGCGCTGATCTGGCGCAAGCCGCTGTCCGCGCTGCGGGCGGCTGGCTTGGGCCTGGCGCTGGGCGGCGTGCTGGTCGTGCTGTCGCGCGGCGATCTCCAGGCTCTGAGCCGGTTGGCGTTCGGCCAGGGCGACCTGTGGGTACTGCTGGCCGCGACCGGCTGGGCGTTCTATACCGTCTTGCAGAAACGCCTGACTCTGCCCGCCGTACCGGACAGCGCCCGGCTGGCCACGATGATGCTGGGCGGCGTCCTGGCGCTGGCGCCGTTTGCCGGCATCGAAGCCGCGGCTGGCGCCACGCCGCCGTGGACGGACCCGCGCTTGGCGGCCGTGCTGCTGTTCCTGGCGGTGGTGCCCAGCCTGGGCGCCTATTACGTGTATGGCCGGCTGATCAGCCAGGCCGGTCCCGCCACTGCGGGGCTATCCATGTTCCTGGTGCCGGTGTATGCCGCTTTGCTGGCGTGGCCCTTGCTGGGCGAGACGCCGCAACTGTTCCACGCCTACGGCTTCGTGATGATCCTGATGGGCGTGAAGATGGCGTCTTCGCGCATGCGGGCGGGGGCAGCCACCGTGGCCGCCCCGGCCTGAACCCCGCAAGCAGGGTCAGCGGCCCGCGCCTTGGGCCGCGATGACCTCCTGCGCCACCTGGCGCGGCGCTTCGGCGTAGTGCTTGAACTCCATCGTGTAGGTCGCGCGCCCCTGCGTCAGCGAGCGCAGCGACGTCGAATAGCCGAACATTTCGGCCAGCGGCACTTCGGCGCGCACGACCTTGCCGCCGCCCCCCGCGATGTCTTCCATGCCCTGCACCATGCCGCGCCGTGACGACAAGTCGCCCATCACGTTGCCGGTGAAGTCTTCGGGTGTCTCGACTTCGACCTGCATCATCGGCTCGAGCAAGACCGGATCGGCGCGGCGCATGCCCTCCTTGAACGCCATCGAACCCGCCATCTTGAAAGCGTTTTCGTTGGAGTCCACGTCGTGGTACGAACCGAAGAACAGGGTCGCCTTCACATCCACGACCGGGTAGCCCGCCAACACGCCGGCATTCAGCGATTCGCGGATGCCCTTGTCGACCGCCGGGATGAATTCGCGCGGCACCACGCCGCCCTTGATGGCGTCAACGAACTCATAGCCCTTGCCCGGCTCTTGCGGTTCCAGCTTCAACACCACGTGGCCGTACTGGCCGCGCCCGCCCGACTGTTTGACGAACTTGCCTTCGACCTCGTTGCAGGCCTTGCGGATGGTTTCGCGGTAGGCCACTTGCGGCTTGCCGACGGTGGCCTCGACGTTGAACTCGCGCTTCATGCGGTCGACCAGGATTTCCAGGTGCAGCTCGCCCATGCCCGAGATGATGGTCTGGCCGGATTCCTCGTCGGTGCGCACGCGGAACGACGGGTCCTCTTGCGCCAGGCGGTTCAGCGCGATGCCCATCTTTTCCTGGTCGGCCTTGGTCTTGGGTTCCACCGCCTGGGAAATCACGGGCTCGGGGAAGACCATGCGTTCCAGGATGATGACGTGCGCCGGATCCGACAGGGTGTCACCGGTGGTGACGTCCTTGATGCCGACCGCCGCGGCGATGTCGCCGGCGTACACCTCGGTGATCTCGCGCCGTTCGTTGGCGTGCATCTGCAGGATGCGGCCCAGCCGTTCCTTCTTGCCCTTGATGGGGTTGAAGACCGAGTCGCCGGACTTCACCACGCCGGAATACACGCGGAAGAACACCAGCTGCCCGACGAAGGGGTCCGTCATGATCTTGAAGGCCAGCGCCGAGAACGGCTCGTTGTCGGCCGGATGGCGTTCGATTTCGCGGTCGCGCTCGTCGTGCCCCTTGATGGCGGGCACGTCCAGCGGCGACGGCATGTAGTCGATGACGGCGTCCAGCATCGCCTGCACGCCCTTGTTCTTGAAGGCGCTGCCGCACAGCATGGGCACGATCTCGTTGGCGACGGTGCGTATGCGCAAGCCCAGCTTGATTTCGTCTTCGGTCAGGGTCTCGCCCGACAGGTACTTTTCAAGCAGGGTCTCGTTGGCCTCGGCGGCCTTTTCCACCATTTTGTCGTGCCACTTCTGCGCCTCGTCCTGCAGGGACGCGGGGATGTCTTCGTACTTGAATTTCACGCCCTGGCTGGCGTCGTCCCAGAGGATGGCTTTCATCTTGACCAGGTCGATCACGCCCTCGAAATGGTCCTCGGCGCCGACCGGCAGCTGGATGGGCACGGCGTCGCCCTTCAGGCGTTCGGCGATCTGGCGCTGCACGCGCAGGAAGTCCGCGCCTACGCGGTCCATCTTGTTGACGAACGCCAGGCGCGGCACCTTGTACTTGTTGGCTTGCCGCCAGACGGTTTCGGACTGCGGCTGCACGCCGCCCACTGCGTCATAGACCATGACGGCGCCGTCCAGCACGCGCATGGACCGTTCGACTTCGATGGTGAAGTCCACGTGCCCGGGCGTGTCGATGATGTTGATGCGGTGTTCGGGGTAGTTGCCCGCCATGCCCTTCCAGAAGGCGGTGGTGGCGGCCGACGTGATGGTGATGCCGCGTTCCTGCTCTTGCTCCATCCAGTCCATCACGGCGGCGCCGTCATGGACTTCGCCGATCTTGTGGGTGATGCCGGTATAGAAGAGGATGCGCTCGGTGGTCGTCGTTTTGCCCGCGTCGATATGGGCGCTGATGCCGATATTGCGGTAAAGCTCGATACGCGTCTTGCGAGTCATGGCCTCTTCCTTGCAGTGAACCACTGTGCACGTACGGCAAGCCCGACCGGGCGCTGCCGCGGCGGGCGCCATGCCGCGTGTGGTACTTGGGGGAATGCGTAACCGCGCCCGCGCTGATGCGTAAATATTACGCGCCGCGCGGCAAGATACAAGAACCAATCGGCGGCGGAGCGGAAAAAGAAATTCATGGCCGCGATAGGGAATAGGCAAAAAAAAGCCCCTCGCGACGGAGGGGCCTTGCGGCGCATGCGCCGGCATAGTGCCGGGCGGAGCGGCGCTTACTTCTTTTCTTCCTTGACGCGATACACCAGCACGGCGGTGCTGGCCAGCGACAGCACCTTGGCGGTGACGCTGCCCAGCAGCAGGCGCGACAGGCCGCTGCGGCCGTGGCTGCCGATGAAGATCAGGTCGCAACCGGCGTCGGTGGCGGCCTGAACGATGCCGTCAGCCACGTTGAAGTTGGACACGGCGCGCGCTTCGGACTTGACGCCGGCGGTGTCGGCGCGGTCGGTGATCTGTTTCAGGTACTTGTCGGCTTGCTCGGCCGAGGCCTTTTCGTAGTCCTCATCGGTGATGGCGTAGGCCGCGGCCATGCCGTCAAAGCCGATCGTGGCCGCAAAAGGCTGCGTCACATAAAGGGCGACGACTTCGGCGCCGACGGAACGTGCGAAGGTAATGCCCGCGTTGGCGGCTTGGGCCGACAGCGGCGAACCGTCGGTGGGAATCAGGATCTTCTTGAACATCTTGCCTGCTCCTGTTTGAGAGGAATCTTTATGCTACCGGAAAGCCGCCAGGTTCACATCAAGGGAACCGGGCGGGCTTGATGCGCGTCAAGCGCCGGGTCAGCCCAATTGCTGGGCGGCGGCGAACAGATTGGTGCAGCGGGTGCCGGTGCGGCAGTAGGCCAGCACGGGGCCCGGCAGGGTCTTGAGCAGTTCGGCGAAGCGCACCACGTCGGACACGGTCATGGCGCTGCCCACCACGGGCTGGTATTCGACCGCCAGGCCGGCAGCGGCCGCGGCCCTGGACACGTCGGCAGCGGTGGGCTGGTCCGGGCCGCCTTCGAAATCGGGGCGGTTGATGATCACGCTCTTGTAGCCGGCGGCGGCGACATCGGCCATGTCGTCGGGACCCAGTTGAGGCGCGACGGCAAAGTTTTCGGTCAGGGGTTTGATGGGTGCGGACATGGCGGTTCCTTCAGATAGACAGCTGCATATTATTGATTGTAGGAGCCGTTTTGCGCGAAGAGTTTTTCCAATTCTGTCCAGACGCCGCGATCGTCCGCGATCGAGACCGAGAACCGCAGCATGGTCGAGGGAGCCTGGGACGGTGAAAACAGCGTGCCGGGCGCCAGCAGCATGCCCCGGTCGGCGGCTTCGCGCGCCAGCACTTCAGTGTCACGCCCGCAATCGGCCCAGACGAACATGCCCGCGTTGGGTTCGTGGTGCACCGTCAGTCCCAGCTTCAACAGCCCTTTCAGGCACCGCTGGCGCGCGTCGTCCACGCGGGCGCGCACGCGCTCGATGTGGCGCCGGTACTGCCCTTCCATCAGCACGCGGTGGACGACGCGTTCGCCCAGTTCGGGCGACGTCAGCCCGGCCAGCATTTTCAGGTCGGCCAGCTTTTGCAGGATGTCGGGGTTGGCGGCCACATAGCCCACGCGCAGGCTGGCGGCCAGCATCTTGGAATAGCCGCTGACCAGGATCACGCGGTTCAGCCGATCCAGCACCGCCAGCTTCATGGCGCCCCCGGGATGCAGTTCGCCATAGGTGTCGTCTTCGACCACCATGAAATCGTGGCGCTCGGCGATCCGCAGGATGTCGTAGGCCACGCCGGCCGACAGCGTGTGGCCGGTCGGGTTGTGCACGGCGCTGTTGATGATGAAGAGCTTGGGCTTGTGCTCGGCCGCCATGCGTTCCAGCATGGCGATGTCGGGGCCGTCGGGCCCGCGAGGCACGCCGATCAGCCGTGCGCCGAATGCGGCCAGGCGGCCGAAAATGACGAACCAGGCCGGGTCTTCGACCAGCACGGTGTCGCCCGGTTTGACCAGGTGGCGCGCGATCAGGTCCAGGCCATGGGTCACGCCGTTGGTAGTCAGCAGGTTCAGTTCCGGATGCGCCGGCACGCCATCGTTCTGCAACGACGCGGCGATCTGCTGGCGCAGGGGCGCAAAGCCCTGCGGATGGCCGTAGCTGACGAGGTTGGCGCGCACCGAGCGGCCCACTGCGCGCACGGCGCTGGCCACCATGTCCGGGTCGAGCCATTCGGCCGGCAGCAGGCCGGCTCCGCCCGGCATGCCCGGCGCGTTGGTTTCGCGGAACATGCTGCGCAGCAGCCAGGCGATGTCCACGCGGGCGGGCGGTGCCAGCGTGGTGGCGGGCGCGGTAGCCACGGCCGCCAGCGGGCCGCTGCGCGCCCGCACGAAAAAGCCCGCGCCGCGGCGCGACTGCACCAGGCCACGCGCCACCAGCCGGTCATACGCTTCGACGACCGTGAAGCGGCTGACGCCCGACTGTTCGGCCATCTTGCGGATGGAAGGCAATCGGGTGCCGGGCCGCAGGCCCTGTTCGTCGATGCGACGGGCCAGCCCATCGGCCAACTGCGTCACCAGGGAGGCGTCGGCCTGGCGCACGGGCTGCCAGGGCATGGACGGCGCGGAAGCGGAAGCGGAAGCGGAAGCAACTGTCATGGGGATTCGACCAGGCCAGTGATTAAAGTGATATGCCTAAGTGTACCGGTACTGTACCGATAACTATGCGTAGAGTGACAGCAATACGGAAAGCCCGCAACTGCGGGCATTACCCGCCCCGCAACAATTTCATCCCCGTCATACTTTCCCCGGCAGCTGTCATGACCCGATCCACGCTTTATCCGTCACCCCAGGCGGCGCCCCTCGCTCCCCCCTCCGTCTGGGAGGGCTACGGCTACGGCTTCCTGGGTGTACTGGTCTTTTCCCGGACGCTGCCGATGACGCGGCTGGCCGTCTCGGAACTGGCGCCGCTGCTGGTCGGGTTGGGACGGGCCCTGGTGGCGGCGGTGCCGGCGATCGCGCTGCTGTGGCTGACGCGCAGCCGGCGGCCGAACCGCCAGGAATGGCCCGGGGTCATCCTGGCCGCGCTGGGCATCGTCGTGGGCTGGCCGCTGGCCTCCACGCTGGCGATGCAAAGCGTGTCGTCCTCGCACGGCGCGGTGTTCAACGGCTTGCTGCCGCTATCGACGGCAGCATTCGCAGCGCTGCGCAGCGGCGAACGCCCCTCGGCCTCGTTCTGGGGCTGGGCGGTAGTGGGCGCCGCGCTGGTCACGACCTTTGCCTTGCGTCAGGGCCACGGCACGCTGTCCACAGGCGATCTGTGGCTGCTGGTGGCGGTGGTGCTGGGCGGCATGGGCTATGCGGAAGGCGCCCGCGCGGCGCGCACGCTGGGGGGCTCGCGCACCATTTGCTGGGCGCTGGCGATCAGCGCGCCGGTCGTGGTGGCGCCAGTCGGCTGGATGGCCGCACAGGCCCACTGGCCCAGCGCCACGGTCGTTTCCGCCTGCGCCTACCTGGCGTTCGGTTCGATGTTCCTGGGGTTCTTCGCCTGGTACCGCGGCCTGGCCGTGGGCGGCATTGCCCGTGTGGGACAAGTGCAGTTGCTGCAGCCCTTCTTGACGGTCGTGGCGGCGGCAGTGTTGTTTGGCGAATCCGTGGAGCCGTCGACATTCGTCTTCGCCGCTGCCGTGATCGCCGTTATCGCCGGCGGACGCCGTGCCATTGTCAGGACCAAAAAATGAATCTGCTCCCTACCAACTGGGCCGACGTGCCCTTGGCTTCCGCATCGCTGTTGGGCCCCCTGGCGCTATTCGCGCTGGTCAGCTCGATCACGCCAGGACCCAACAACGTCATGCTGGCGTCGTCCGGCCTGAACTTCGGTTTCCGCCGCAGCCTGCCGCATCTGCTGGGCGTGAACCTGGGTTTCACGCTGATGATCTTCCTGGTGGGCATCGGGCTGGGTTCGGTGTTCCAGCAAGTGCCCGAGCTGTACACGGTGCTGAAGTACGCCGGCGCCGCATACCTCCTTTACCTGGCCTGGAAGATCGCCAATTCGGGCGGCATGGAAGACGGCGACGCGCGCGGCAAGCCCTTCACGTTCCTGCAGGCCGCGGCGTTCCAGTGGGTCAATCCCAAGGCGTGGGTGATGGCCGTGGGCGTGGTGGCGACCTACACGCCGCAGAACGGCTTCTTCGCCAACCTGGTGATCGCCACGCTGGTGTGCGGCATCGTCAACCTGCCCAGCATCGGCGTCTGGGTGACCTTCGGCACCGCGCTGCGCCGGGTGCTGCACAAGCCCTGGGCGGTGCGTGCCTTCAATGTGGGCATGGCGTTGCTGCTGGTGGCGTCCCTGTACCCGGTCGCGCTGGAACTCCTGCACTGACGCCTGCGCGTCAGGCCAGCAGGCCGACGACGACGGCGGGGGTCACCAGCACATTGAACAATCCCGCCATCACCATCACCAGGCCCGCGACGGCGCCCTCTTCGGCCGCCAGTTCGCGGGCCTTTGCCGTACCGGCGCCATGGGCGCCCATGCCGAACAGCGCGCCGCGCGCCAGCGCCGATCGCAACGGCAACCAGCGCCGCATCAGTTGGCCGATGGCCGCGCCGAACACGCCGGTCACGATCACGAACACCGCAGTCAGGTCCGGCACGCCGCCCACGTGCGACGACACCGCCACCGCGAAGGGCGTGGCGACCGACCGCGGCAGCAGGCTCAGCCGCAGGTCCGGCGGCAGGTCGAGCAAGCTGCCCAGCATCCAGGCGCTGACGCCGGCGATCAGGCTGCCCACCGCCACTCCAGCCGCCAGCACCGGCCAATAGCGCCGGATCAGCGCGCGCTGCTCGTACAGCGGCAAGGCGAAGGCCACGATGACCGGCCCCAGCATCGCCATCAGCCAATGCGAGCCGGCCATGTAGTCCCGATACCCGGTGTGCAGGACGAGCGCCAAGGCCAGCAGCAGCGCGGGCGCCACGACCAGGGTCGACGTCCACCAGTACGCATGGCGGCGGTAGAACAGGCGCGCACAGACGTAGGCCGCGACCGTGGCCGCCGGCCAGAAGACCTGGTTGAATTCAAGCGGCATGGCGGTTCATCCAGCGATAGCAGAGCTCGATGGTGAGTGCGGTGCCGGTCATGACCAGGGCGGTGCCCAGCACGATCACGACCAGAAGCTTCACGCCCAGCATTCCGAGGAACTCGCGGTGGTCCAGCAGCGACATGACGGCGGGCACGAAGAACAGCAGCATTTCACCCAGCAGCCAGCTCGCCCCCCGATGGACGTTGCGCACGCGCAACCGGCGCGTCGCCAGCAACGCCAGCACCAGGGCCATGCCGATGACGCCGCCGGGGATGGGCAGGCCGAAAGCATTGGCCAGGGCTTGGCCCAGCAGGGCGAACAGGACGATCAGGGCGATTTGCAGCAAGCGGCTGCGGCGCAGCGCAAGGCGCAAGACGAGGGCGGTACGAGGGCGAGACATCAGACGGGTTCCAGCGACAAGCTGATGTTTTACGCCCGCGCGTCCCATAGATAAAATGAATTCGAAGAATTCAACTTATTCCATATAGGCATACCCATGGACTTGCGCCCCTTGCGCGCCTTGGTGGAAGTGATCCGCCAAGGCGGTTTTTCCCAGGCCGCCAAAACCATCTACGCGACGCAGCCCACGGTCAGCAAGGCCGTGCGCCAGTTGGAAGACGAGCTTGGCATGCCGTTGCTGGACCGCCACGCGCAGCCCGTCCGCCTGACGGAGGCGGGCGAAATCGTCTACCGGCGCGCCGTCGCGATGTTGGCCGAACGCGACGACCTGTACGCCGAACTGGACGACTTAAAGGGCCTCAAGCGCGGCGTCCTGCGCCTGGGATTGCCGCCGCTGGGCAGCAGTTCGCTGTTTGCGCCGATGTTCGCCCGCTTTCGCAGCCGCTATCCGCAGATCGAGATCAGCCTGGTGGAGCACGGCAGCCGCCGCCTTGAGGAAATGGTGATGGCCGGCGAAATCGAGTTGGCGGCGTCGCTGCAGCCCGTACCCGACAACGTGGCATGGCAGCCTGTGGCGCGCGAGCCGCTGATGGCGTTGTTGCCCGCCGACCACCCGTTCGCGCATGCCGAGTCCGTGGGACTGGCCGATCTGCGCGAATCGCCCTTCATCCTGTTCGAGACCGGCTTCGCCCTGAACCGCATCATCCATGACGCCTGCCAGCGCGCGGGCTTCACCCCGGCCATCGCCGCCCGCAGCGGCCAGATCGATTTCATCGTGGCGCTGGTGGCCGCCGGGCTGGGCGTGGCCTTCCTGCCGCGGCTAAAGGCGCAGGACGCCCTGCCTGCCGGCGTCTGCCGCGTGCCGCTGCGCGACCCCGGCACCGATTGGGAAATGGTGCTGGTCTGGCGGCGCGGCGGCTACCTGTCGCATGCGGCGCAGGCGTGGCTGGCGCTCACGCGGGAGGTGCATCCCGGAGTATCCTGATGCCGGAACCCAACCGGCCCGACAGGGTCATAGTTGTCATGCCCGCCTTGCCCCGACTCTCCGCCCGCCGGCTTTTCGTCGCCGCCCTGCTTGCCGCCGCCAGCGTGGTGGGCTGCTCGCAGCTGGACTCCTGGCAACGCCAGACGATCTTCTCGCCCCAATCCGAACCGCAGACCTGGTGGCGCGAACCCGCCGCCGGCACCGAGGTCTACGATCTGGCGCTGGCTAACGGCGACAAGGTGCGCGCCTGGTACTGGCAAAGCCCCAAGGCGGGCGCGCCCACGGTGCTGTACCTGCATGGCGCGCGCTGGAACCTGAACGGCAGCGCCTTCCGCATCGACGGCTGGACGCGGATGGGTTATTCGGTGCTGGCCATCGACTACCGCGGCTTCGGCGCCTCGACGCCTCGCCTGCCCTCGGAAGAGAGCGCGCTGGAAGACGCAATGGCCGGCTTGAAGGAACTGGCCCGGCTGCAACCCGACCCCGCGCGCCGCTTCGTCTATGGGCACAGCCTGGGCGGCGCCATCGCCATCGACCTGGCCGCCCGGCCCGAGCAGCCCGAATTCGCGGGCCTGATCGTGGAATCCAGCTTCACCAGCATCGGCGCCATGCTGGGGACCCTGCGCTGGGGCAAGGTGCCCGGGGCCGGCCTGCTGGTCACGCAGCCGTTCGATTCGGTGGACAAGCTGGCCCGCATGCACACGCCCATGCTGTTCATGCACGGCACGGCCGATCGCGTGGTGCCGCACACAATGAGCGACGAACTGTTCGCCGCCGCGCGCAACGTGGCGCCGGACCTGAAGCGGCTGGTGAAGATCGAAGGCGCCTCGCACTCGGGCGCCTTCCGCAGCGGTCCGCAGTACGACGCCGCGGTCAAGACGTTCATGCAGGACGCCACCCGGGCCTACACGCGCAAAGCGGGCTGACGCCAACCGCCCCCGCCGCCCCGCCCCTCGCGCGGGGCGTTTTCTTGTCCGCCCCGTCTCTTTCCCGCCCCATTCATGCCGACTCGCCGGGAAAACCCGATCTCGGGAAATTCCCAACTAAAAATATCTATTAAATATATTTAACGAATATTAGACTTTCTCCTGCTCGCCGCTCCGCCATTGAAGCGACGGCATCTTGAGGAGAAGCCAGTTGAACAACGTGCGTTGGCAGGGCGTATTTCCTGCCGTCACCAGTAAATTCCACGCCGACGAAACCCTCGACTTCGAAGCGATGCGCAAGCACTTCGGCTTCCTGATCGACAACGGGGTCCACGGCCTGGTCACCTGCGGCTCGCTGGGCGAAGCCAGCACCCTGACGCTGGAAGAAAAGCTCGAGGTCACGCGGTGCGCGGTGCAAGTCAGCGCCGGGCGCATCCCGGTGCTGGCCAACGTGTCGGAAACCAGCACCCGCGAAGCGCTGCGCTTCATCAAGGCCGCCGTCGACATCGGCGTGGACGGCTTCATGCTGATGCCGTCGCTGATCTACGTGGCGGACGCGCGCGAAGCGATGCAGAGCATCCGCACCATGGCAGAAGCGGCGCAAAAACCCTGCATGATCTACAACAACCCGGTCGCCTATCGCGTGGACCTGAAGACCGAGCACATGGTCGAACTGGCCGACTGCCCGTGGCTGGTCGCCATCAAGGAAAGCAGCGACGACGTGCGCCGCCTGACCGACCTGCGCAATGCGCTGGGCACGCGCTACCAGCTGTTCATCGGCGTGGACGACCTGTCGTTCGAAGCGCTGGCGCTGGGTGCGGACGGGTTGCTCGCCGGTCTGGTCACCGCCTTCCCGCGTGAGACTGTGGCGCTGTACGACCTGATGAAGGCCGGCAAATGGCAAGAAGCGCTGGCCCTCTATCAATGGTTCACGCCGCTCTTGCACCTGGATGTTTCCACCAAGCTGGTGCAGAACATCAAGCTGGCCGAAACGCTGGCCGGTGTCGGCAACGAGCATGTGCGCCGCCCGCGCCTGCCGCTGGTCGGCGCTGAGCGCGAACGTTGCACGGCCATCATCCAGGCCTCGCTGGCCAAGCGTCCCAAGCAATACCAGTCGACGTAAGCGCCCGTTCCCGGACGCAGCACCCCGCAGCACGAACCCTCCGCCGCGCGGCAAAACCGCCGCGCGCGGAGGCGCCTGTCCCCAAGCACGCCTATCGGACAACATGCAAAGCGACATCATCCTTCAGACCCGGGGCCTGACCAAGGAATTCCGCGGCTTCGTGGCGGTCAACAACGTCGACCTGAGCGTGCGGCGCGGCGCCATCCATGCGCTGATCGGCCCCAATGGCGCGGGCAAGACCACCTTCTTCAACCTGCTGACCAAGTTCCACATCCCGACGCGCGGAGAGATCCTGTACGACGGCGTGGACATCACGCAGGAACGCCCGGCGCAGACCGCGCGCCGCGGCATCGTGCGCTCGTTTCAGATATCCGCCGTATTTCCGCAACTGTCGGTGCGCGAAAACGTGCGCGTGGCCTTGCAACGCAAGCTGGGCGTGGACTATTGCTTCTGGCGATCGGAGCGCACGCTGGAAAGCCTGCACCACCGCGTCGAGGAACTGCTGGATCAGGTGGGCCTGCGCACCCATCTGGACGTGGCGGCGGGCGACCTGCCCTACGGCCGCAAGCGCACCCTGGAAATCGCAACCACGCTGGCGCTGGAGCCCGAACTGCTGTTGCTGGACGAACCCACGCAGGGCATGGGCCACGAAGACGTGGACCGGGTCAAGCACCTGATCAAGCAAGTATCCGCGGGCCGCACGATCCTGATGGTCGAACACAACATGAAAGTGGTGGCGGACATCTCCGACACCATCACCGTCTTGCAGCGTGGCGAGATCCTGGCTGAAGGTCCCTACGCGACCGTGTCGGAAAACCCCGCGGTGCGCGAAGCCTACATGGGAGCCGAAGATGAGTGAAGCCCCGGCCGGCGCGTCCGCGAACCTGCTGGAAATCCGCAACCTGCACGCGTGGTACGGCGAATCGCACATCTTGCACGGCATCGACCTGGACGTGAAGCCTGGCGAATGCGTGACGCTGCTGGGCCGAAACGGCGCGGGCCGCAGCTCGACATTGAAATCCATCCTGGGGCTGGTGGGCCGCCGCAGCGGCTCCATCAAGGTCCAGGGACAGGAAACGGTGGGCATGCCCACCCACAAGATCGCGCGCCGGGGCATCGGCTATTGCCCCGAGGAGCGCGGCATCTACGCGTCGTTGAGCGCCGAGGAAAACCTCATGCTGCTGCCCTCGGTGGGCCCAAGCGGCATGTCGGTGGAAGAGATCTACACGATGTTCCCAAACCTGAAAGAGCGCGCGCACAGCCCCGGCACGCGGCTCTCAGGCGGCGAGCAGCAGATGCTGGCGATGGCGCGCATCCTGCGCACCGGCGCCCGCTTGCTGCTGCTGGACGAAATCACCGAAGGCCTGGCCCCTGTCATCGTGCAATCGCTGGGCCGCGTGATCCGGCAGTTGAAAGAGCGCGGCTACACCACCGTGCTGGTCGAACAGAACTTCCGCTTCGCCCAGCATCTGGCTGACCGCCACTACGTCATCGAACACGGCCAGGTGGTCGCCGTGATCGACCGCGCCGAGGTCCAGCAGTCGCAGGACAGGCTGAACGCGTTGCTCGGCATTTGATGTCCCCGCTGTATTCCTTCCGACCGCAGTCCCCCTTCCTACACGGAGCGTAGTCAGATGAAATTGAATCGAATCGCAGCAGCGCTGCTTACCCTGGGCGCGGCCGGCGCGGTCCATGCGCAGGCCAAGATCAGCGACGATGTCGTGAAGGTCGGCGTGCTGACCGACCTGTCCGGCGTGTATTCCGACCTGGCCGGCAACGGCTCCGTGATCGCCGCCCGCCTGGCCGCCGAAGAGATGGGCAACAAGGTGCTGGGCAAGCCCGTGGAAGTGGTCGCGGCCGACCACCAGAACAAGCCCGACGTGGCCGCCAACCTGGCGCGCGAATGGTTCGACCAGGGCAAGGTCGACATGATCACCGACTTCCCCACCGCGTCCACCGCGCTGGCCGTGATGGAGATCGCCAAGCAGAAGAACCGGGTGACGATGCCGTCGGCCGGCCTGTCGACCGCCATCCTGGGCGAGAAGTGCTCGCCGCTGAACGCGCAATGGACTACCAACACCTACGCGCTGGCGGCCGGCACGGCGCGCGCGCTGGTCCAGGAAGGCAAGAAGACCTGGTACTTCATCACCGCCGACTACACCTTCGGGCACTCGCTGGAAAAGGATGCGACCGAGGTCATCAAGGAAAACGGCGGCACCGTCGTGGGCGTGTCGCGCCACCCCTTCCCCGGCAATGACTTCTCGTCGTTCCTGCTGAAGGCGCAAGCCTCGAAGGCGGACGTGATCGCGCTGGCCAACGCCGGCAACGACACCGTCAACGCCGTCAAGCAGGCCAACGAATTCGGCATCAACAAGAAGCAGATCGTCGCGCCGCTGCTGACGTACATCTCGGACGTGCACAGCATGGGCTTGTCCAAGGCGCAGGGCATGTACCTGACCGAAGCCTTCTATTGGGACTACGACGACGCCTCCCGCGCCTGGGCCAAGAAATTCTTCGAGAAAGCCAAGAAGATGCCGACGGCATCTCAGGCCGGCGTGTATTCCGCCACGTTGTCCTACCTGAAGGCGATCGAAGCCGCGGGCACGGACGACGCGCCCGCGGTGATGGCCAAGCTGCGCGAGATGACTATCAACGACGCCGTGATCCGCAACGGGAAACTGCGCGCGGACGGCGCCCTGGTGCACGACATGCTGCTGTTGCAGGTGAAGACGCCGGCGCAATCCAAGGCCCCGTGGGACTACTACAACGTGAAATCGGTACTCAAGGGCGAGGACGTCTTTCCCAAGCCCCAGGCCGCCTGCCCGTTGAACAAGTCGTAAGCCACCCACGCCGCCCGCTGCCCATCATGTTCGACATCTCGCTTCCCGCTCTGCTCGCCCAACTGCTGGTGGGGCTGATCAACGGCTGCTTCTACGCCATCCTGAGCATGGGCCTGGCCATCATTTTTGGCCTGCTCAACATCGTCAACTTCACGCATGGCGCCCAGTTCATGATGGCGGCGTTCCTGGCGTGGATCGGCTTCACGCAGCTGCCGCTGCTGCTGGGGCCCGGCGTGCAGATCAACTTCTGGGCCGCGCTGGTCCTGGCGCCGCTAGTGGTGGGCGCGGTCGGCGTCGTGATCGAGAAAACGCTGCTGAAGCGGCTGTATCACCTGGACCACCTGTACGGGTTGCTGCTGACGTTCGGCATCGCGCTGATGATGGAGGGCGGGTTCCGCTACTTCTACGGCATCTCGGGCGTGGGCTACGAGCCGCCCGAGATCCTGCAGGGCGGGTTCGACCTGGGCTTCATGTTCCTGCCGGCATACCGGGGTTTCGTGGTGGTGGCGTCGCTGACGCTATGCATCGCGACCTGGTACCTGTTCGAACGCACCCGGCTGGGCGCGATGCTACGCGCCGGCACCGAAAACCCGAAGCTGCTGCAGGCATTCGGCGTGAACGTGCCGGTGATGATCACGCTGACCTACGGCTTCGGCGTGGCGCTGGCAGGCGTGGCCGGCGTGCTGGCGGCGCCCGTCATGCAGATCAATCCGCTGATGGGCTCGAACCTGCTGAACATCGTGTTCGCCGTGGTGGTGATCGGCGGTCTGGGCTCCATCATGGGCGCCATCGTCACCGGCCTGGCGCTGGGCCTGCTGGAGGGCCTGACCAAAGTGTTCTATCCCGAAGCGTCCACCGTGGTCGTGTTCATCGTGATGGCCATCGTGTTGCTGATGCGCCCGGCCGGCCTGTTCGGCAAGGAGAAATAAGGTGCCGCGCATTCCCCTTTCGATCCGCATCCTGGCGTTGCTCCTGGTACCTGCGCTGCTGGTGCCCTTCTTTCCCCAGATCGTCTACCCCGTGTTCGTGATGAAGGTGCTGTGCTTTGCGCTATTCGCGCTGGCCTTCAACCTGCTGACGGGTTTCACCGGCCTGGTGTCGTTCGGCCACGCGGCGTTCTTCGGCTGGGCCGGGTATGCCGCCGGCGAAATGATGATCCTGTTCGGCGCGCGCGGCCTGCCGCCCGAAATCGCCATGCTTTGCGGCGTGGCCATGGCCGCCGCCATCGGCTATGCGATCGGCTGGCTGGCCATCCGGCGTACCGGCATCTACTTCGCGATGATCACGCTGGCGTTGTCGCAGGTGGCGTACTTCATGGCGGTGCAGGTGGGCTGGACGCGCGGCGAGGACGGGATGCAGGGCATCCCCCGCGGCAAGTTCCTGGGCCTGGTGGACCTGAGCGTGGACACGAACATGTATTACTTCGCGCTAGGGGTGTTCGTGCTGGGCTTCCTGTTCGTCTACCGGGTGATCCATTCGCCCTTCGGCCAGGTGCTCAAGACCATCCGGGACAACGCGCCGCGCGCCATTTCGCTAGGTTACGATACGGATCGGTGCAAGCTGCTGGCCTTCGTGCTGTCCGCCTCGGTCGCCGGCCTGGCCGGTTCGCTCAAGGCGCTGGTGCTTCAACTGGTGGCGCTGAACGACGTGTCGCTGGCCACCTCCACCGAAGTACTGCTGATGACGCTGTTGGGCGGCATCGGCACGGTGTGGGGCCCGGTGGTCGGCGCGACGCTGGTTGTGAGCTTGCAGAATTACCTTGCCACCCTGGGCGACGTGGTCACGATCGTCATCGGGCTGATTTTCGTGTTGTGCGTGTCGTTCTTCCGACGCGGGTTCGTCGGCGAATGGCTGGCCTACACGCAGTGGCGCAAAACGAAGGAAAACAATAATTGATGGCAGGAGCAGAACCCAAGCGGCGCGCCGCGGATGTGGCCTACGACCAGATCGAGAGCATGATCGCCACGCTGCAGTTGCAGCCTGGCAGCGCGGTCGTGGAAGCCGATCTGGTGGAAAAGACCGGCCTGGGGCGCACGCCGCTGCGCGAGGCGCTGCTGCGCATGGTGGCGGCCGGGCTGATCCGCCAGGAGCCCCGGCGGGGCTTGCGTGTGTCGATGATCCAGCTGGCGGACCACATGGACCTGATCCAGACCCGCCGCGCGTTGGAGCAATTGATCGCCGCCAGCGCGGCGCGGCGGGCCACGCCCGCGCAGCGCACCCAGATCGTGGACTGCGCGGCGCAGATGATCCGCGCCTCGGAAGGCGGCAACCTGGATGAGTACATGCACGCCGACCAGTTGCTGGATTACGTCTGCCACGAGGCGTGCCGCAATGCGTCCGCCGTGAACGCCGTGGAACCGCTGATCATCCAGTGCCGGCGATTTTGGTACGCCTATCAGCACGAGGGCGACATCGCCGAGGGCGCCCGCCGCCATATGCTGATGGCGCAGGGCATCGCTACAGGCAACGAATCCGCGGCCATCAAGGGCGCGGATTCGTTGATGGACTACCTGGAGATGTTCACGCGCAAGGTCATTGACGCGTAGCGGCCGGGACCGCAACCGGGGACACGGCGCCCGCCTTGCCCCGGTTCAGCCATTGCATGACCCGCGGACGCGACCGGTCGTAGGCCAGGTTGTACAGGAACGCATAGGGCAGGTAGAACAGCACCAGGGCGATATCCAGCACGAAGGCCTCCCACAGGCTGATGCTGAGCCACCAGGCCGCCAGCGGGATCACGATCAGGATCAGGCCCAGTTCGAACCCGAAGGCGTGCACGATGCGCACGCGCAGCGTGCGCGTCCAGCCGAAGCGGTTCTCGACGCGGTCGAAACCGGCGTTGTAGATCATGTTCCAGACCAGCGCGATCCACGCGATGACCGCGGTCAGCACACCCATTTCAAACAGGGATTTGCCCATGGCCCAGGCAGCGGCGGGCGCGCACAGGCCGATGGCGAGGATCTCAAACAGGAAGGCGTGGAAGAAACGTTCTTTAAGGGTTTTAGTGGCTTGCGTCATGACCCACCTGAGGTCGGTTGCTACAGAGTGGGGACGATTTTCGACGATATTTCCGGTACGATAAAGATAAGATCCATCGGAAAAGCCGATAACCCATCCCACTGCCCGTCCCACTGCCCATGCGCCACTCCCTTGAATCCCTGGCGGCGTTCGCCCAGGTGGCCTCGGAAGGATCGTTTTCCGCCGCCGCCCGAAAATTGGGCAAAAGCCAGTCCACGATCAGCGAAACCATCGCCAATCTGGAAGTGGACCTCAACGTGGCGCTGTTCGACCGCAGCCAGCGCCAGCCCGCGCTGACCGAGGCCGGCCAGGTGCTGCTGGGCCAGGCCCTGCAGGTGCTGGCCGCGAACGACCGCTTGAACCGCAGCGCCAGCCAGTTGGCTGAAGGGCTGGAACCTCGCCTGACGGTCGTGCTGTCGGACACGTTCCAGTCCGAGACCTTCGAAAACATGCTCAGCCAGATCGACCAGCGCTACCCGGCGCTGCGCTTCGAATGCCTGATCGCAGAGTACGAGGACGTGGTCGCGCTGGTGCAGCAGGGCCGCGCGCATGTGGGCCTGATGGCGGCGCAGGAAAGCTACCCGCCCGACGTGGCGCACGCCACGCTGACCGAGTTGTCGGAAATCGTCCTCTGCGTGGGGCGCAACCATCCGCTGGCGGGCCGTCAGCGGGTCACGGGCGACGAGCTCAACGCCGAACGCGAACTGCGCCTGAGCACTTACGAGCTTGACGACAAGGATGCCGCGCCGCCGCATTCGACCTGGTCGGCGCCGGGTTATCTGATGCTGCTTGAAATGGCCAGCCTGGGTTTCGGCTGGGCCGAATTGCCGCGCTGGATGATCCAGCGCTTCGGACGCGATCAACTGGTGGAACTGAACGCGCCCGGCTGGCCGCGCCATATCCGGGTCGACGTCGTGTGGTCCACGCGGCGCGCGCTAGGTCCCGCGGGCGCGTGGCTGCTGGACAGCCTGACGCGGGCATGACCCGCGCCAGACCGGCGCATCAGCGCGCAGCGACCGGCAGGCGTGCGATGCGCACGCCGTTGGCGCGCATCCAGTCGCCCAGCTTGGGGCTTGCCAACACATCGAACTCAGCGCGGCGCTGGCGCGACATCGGACTGCCTTCCTTGCAGTCCAACGCCGGGTGGCACATGAGCAGGTCACCGTCATGCGCATTGAACAGCCAGTTCTGCAGCAGGTCGGCATAGCGCCGCTTGCCGCCGTCGAACCCATAAACGCCCAGCAGCCGGCGGTTGGTCCGCAGGCCATCCTGGCGCGCCTGGCGGGCCAGCGCCCCCGCGCCCAGGGCGCCGATGACGCGCGCCTTGATCGATTCCTTCAGCGGAATGCCGCAAAGCGCGCCGGGCGCGGTCTGGCGCAGCCAGGGCCGCTGGTCGCCATAACGGCGCTTCAATTGCGACAACACCTGTTCGCGGATGCCGGGCAACTGATGCACATGCTGGTGGCCGTCCACATAATCGGGCGCGCGCCCGAGCGCGGCTTCGAAGGCATCGAATTGACGGGTCAGCTGCGCGTCGATCCAGTCGCGGTCCAGCCGGCCGGCATAGGCGCGCAAGATCAGCGCGCCAAGCGCAGGCATCGGTTCGGCATCCGCGCCAAGCGATTCGGAAAAGTTCACATGCAGGCCGACATCCACGTCGTGCGAAGCCAGGCGGCGCACGTTCGACACGAACGTGGGGCCCAGCGACAGGCAGCTGACAGCGCTGACGCGGCCCATGCCTGCCAGCGCGATCATGCCTTCATCGATGTCGGCATTCATGCCAAAATCGTCACCGCAAACCACGATTCGTTTGCTCATCGCTTCACCTCGAATTTCCATTTCACCACGGCTTCCATGCGCGCCTTGCTCCAACAGATCAGCCTTTTCGTTGCCGTCGGCTGCGCTGCGGCGGCGACCCACTGGGCGGTTGCCGTGGGCTGCGTCGAAGCGTTCGGCCTGCCGCCGCTGGCGGCCAACCTGGTCGGCTGGCTGATCGCCTTCGTGGTTTCGTTCTCCGGACACTACCGGCTTACCTTCCGACATTCCCGCACACCCTGGACCGTAGCAGCCCGTCGTTTCTTCTTGATTTCAGCCATTGGTTTCGTGATCAACGAATCCGCCTACGCGTTGCTGCTGCACATCACCGCCATTCCCTACGACCTGCTGCTTGCCTTGATCCTGGTCGGCCTGGCTTTCGCCACCTTCGCCGCTAGCCGGCTTTGGGCGTTCCGCCACAAACCCGCTGCCTGAACGCGTCGTTCACGTCCACCCGCCACATCACGTATTTCACGCTGCTGACCACCGGGTCCAGGCCGCGCAACGGCGCGTACACCGGCCCGTCCGAGTTCGTGCCCCATACCCAATAGCGGGCCCCGTCGGGCGCCGCGCAGAGCCGGGCGTTGAACTCGGCGGAGCCAACCAGCAGTTCCTTGCCCCGAGCGGGATCGAACGTCGCGGCGTCATATAGTTCCTTGCGCCAGTTGTCGCGCACCGGCACCTCCTGGTCCAGCCAGTCGTCCACGACCCACATGGGGTGCGGGGAGCGAGCGTACAGCGCCAGGTCGAAGGGATAGGTATGCAGGGCGACGAACGTGTCGGCCGGCAGCGCCTGCGCGCGGACCACCTCGGCCATCGACGCAGCGCTGCCCCGCACATTGTTGGCCGCCACCCCCACCGCCACCACGCAGATGCCGGCGGCGACAGCGGCGCTTGTGCGCACCAGCCGCGGCGACACCGGGTCGCCGGGTTCGCGCCAGGCGCCAAGAATCACTTCGGCCAACAGAAACGCCAGCGGCGCCAGCGCCGGCAGCACATAGCCCACCAGCTTGGACTGCGGCAAGGAAAAGAACACCAGCACCACGGCGAACCAGACCAGCGCCAGGCGGCGCAGGTCGCGCGCATCGCCTTCCTGCCAGAACGTGCGCCGCATGATGCCACCGGCCCACAGCGACCAGGGCAAACTCAAGCCGGCCACGACGGGCAGGTAGAACCAGAACGGCTGCGCGTTGTTGAATCCGCTTGCCGCAAAGCGCTGGAAGTGCTGGTAGACGAAGAAGTAGTCATAAAAACCCGGGTACCGCGCCTGCATCAGCACGAACCAGGGCACGGCCACGCCAGCGAAGACCAACAGCGCCGGCAGCCACAGCAACGCGGCCAGGCCGCGCCAGCTTCGGCGCCAGGCAAACCAGATCAGCAAGATCGCGCCGGGCAGCACCAGGCCGATCAGCCCCTTGGCCAACACCGCCAGTCCGGCCAGCGCCGAGGCTGCCACGGACATCCCGCGATAGGGCTGGCCGCGCTCGGCGCGCAGCACCGTGTCCACTGACGCCAACAGGCACAGGGTGATCATGCCGGCCACCAGCATGTCCAGATTCGCGAACTGCGCGCCGCCGTAGAAAAACGGGATGGTCGACAGGATCAGCACGGTCAACGCGGCGGCAGCGCCATCGCGGTAGCGGCGCACAAAATAGTAGAGCCCCGCGGCCGATCCCCAGGCCGCCAGCCACGAGGGCAACCGCGCGGCCCAAGGGTGCACGCCGAACACCGAGAAGGACAGCTCCGCCAGCCAGTAGTAAAGCGGTGGCTTGTGGAAATACGGCATGCCGTCCAGCAACGGCACGGCGTGCGATCCGCTGCGCAGCATGTCCCAGGCGACACCTGCGTAACGGCCTTCGTCCGGCAAAGTCAGCGGGCGGATCCACGCCAGGAACGCCAGCCAGAGGCCGACGGCCAGCAAGAGTCGCCCCGCCCGCGGGTTCCATTCGGAACGCGCCGGGGACAGGGTGCCGCTGGCCATCGTCAGCCCGTCGCCTTACCTGCGCGCGCGGCCTTGCCCTGGCGCCGGCGCACGACGTAGAGCGGGCGGCCCTTGACCTCATCGAAGATGCGGGCGACATACTCGCCCACCACGCCCAGCGAAATCAGGTTGACGCCGGCAAAGAAGAGCACGGCCGTGACGATCGTGGTCCAGCCCGAGACGGCGTTGCCCGACATCAGATACTCGCCGACCAGATAGGCGGCATATGACATGGCCAGCACGGCGAAGGCCACGCCGACCAGACTGACCAGGCGCAAGGGCCAGGTCGTGAATGCGGTCAAGCCGTCCAGCGCCAGGCGGAACAGCCGAAGGCCGCTGAAACGGCTATCGCCGTGCAGGCGTTCGTCGGGGGTGTAGGGCAACGCTTCGCCCTTGAAGCCGACCCAGGCGTACAGGCCCTTCATGAAGCGCGTGCGTTCGGGCAAGGCGATCAACGCATCCACCACGCCGCGGTCCATCAAGCGGAAATCACCCGCGTGCGCGGGCACATCCACGCCGCGCGCACTGCTCAGCAGCCTGTAGAACCAGCGCGCGCCAGCGCGTTTGAGCCAGGATTCGTCGGCGCGGGATTCACGCACGGCATAGACCATTTCAGCGCCCGCGACCCACCGCGCCAGCATTTGCTCGATCAAGGCGGGAGGATGCTGCAGATCGGCATCCAGGCAGATCACGGCATTGCCCGTGGCGGCTTCCAGGCCTGCGCTCAACGCGGCTTCCTTGCCGAAATTGCGCGACAGCTGCACATAACGGAATCCTTCGTGCTGCGTCCATTCGGCCATCAGCGCTTCGGTGCCATCCGTGCTGCCGTCGTCGGCCACGATGATTTCCCAGCTGGTGCACAGGGCGGACAGCCGGCTGCGCAGCAAAGGCAGCAGGATGCGCAGGTTCTCGGCCTCGTTCAGGCAGGGAATGACGCACGTCACGCACGTGTCATACGGCACGGCCGCCGCCTTGGAAGACCAGAGCGACTCCAAGGGATACGCTTTGGTCAACACTTGCTGCGGGATCGGATCGGACCGGAATTGGATGTGCATATGGCGCTTTCGCTCGTAATACAGGACGCTATGGCAAGCAGTATGCGGAGGGCTTCGTCGAATTTTCATGAAATGCGACGCGCCCTTCTGCCAACCAGCATTCGAGTGGATTCTAGGGATCCGGGCGGCAAAAACTATGAAGTCGCGTGCAAGCCTCGTTAACCTGTGTCCCCGATTTGTGAAACCTCGTAAAGCGGCCGCTCCCGCGACGCCGGTAAAATGCGCCGGCTTTTCTTGTTTTCACAGGTTGTCATGCAATACCGAGTCCGCCCTATGCTGGCCAGCGACGTGGACGGCATCTTGGATGCCCAGACCCTGGCCTACCCCGACTTTCTGCTGGAAAGCGCGGAGTTCTTCCTCAATCGCCTGGCGCTTGCGCCCGCCTATTGCTGGGTGGCGCGGGCGAACGCCGACGACACCCTGCTGGGCTACCTGGTTTCATACCCCTGGGACGCCGGCCTGCCTCCGGCGCTAGACGTGGCGCTGGCCGCCCTGCCGCCGCAAGCGGATCACTGGTTCCTGCATGACTGCGCCGTGGTGCCATCGGCACAAGGCCTGCGCGTGGGCCAGACGCTGTTGCGCACGGCAGCCAGCGGCGCCATGGAAAGCGGCCTGCGCCGCGCCAGCCTCGTGTCGCTGGAATCCGCGGTGGGCTATTGGCTGCGCCACGGCTACCAGCCCGTCTGCGGCGACGGCGGGCCCTTGCCTGCCGAACTGGCCGAAAAACTGGCGGGATATGGTCCCCAGGCCAGTTACATGTCGCGCGCGTTTCCGCTCTAGCCGACGCTTGGCTCCTGCGGTCCACGCACCGTGGGACCGCACGCGTTGCCGCGCCCTATGCGCCGTTCACAGGCGGCCGTAATATAGGGCCACCATCCCGAACGATGTGGCGGCAACGGTTCCGATAGTCTGCATTCCTGCGCCCCGCCGGGGCGCGAAGGCTCTTATGATTTCGCTTTCGCCCGTCCAATCCCTGCTTGCCTGCTGCCTTGTGCTCGTCATCGGCCGCGTGCTGACGACGCGGATAGGCATCCTGGCGCGCTACAGCATCCCGGACCCGATCGTGGGAGGCCTCCTGTTCGCGGTGCTGGCCTACTTGCTGTCCACCTGGGGCGGCGTGTCGGTCTCGATGGAGACCAGCATCAAGCCCACCCTGCTGCTGCTGTTCTTCGGCTGCATCGGGCTGACCGCGAACCTGAAGCTGCTGGCCAAGGGCGGCCCGCGGCTGATCGCCTTCCTGCTGGCGCTGATCCCCTTCCTCGTCCTGCAGAACGCCGTGGGCCTGGGCATGGCCTGGCTGCTGGACATGCATCCGCTGATGGGCCTGCTGGGCGGCACGATCACGCTGGTGGGCGGGCACGGCACCGGCGCGGCCTACGCGACGCGCTTTGCCGACTTCAACAATATCCAGGACGTGATGGCGCTGGCGATGACCTCGGCCACGCTGGGCCTTGTGCTGGGCGGCGTGGTGGGCGGCCCGGTGGCGGAGTGGATCATGCGCCGGCACAAGCTGGCCGGCAGCCTGGACCATCCGGCCAATGCGGACCACGCCGCGCCGGACCTGACCGAAGCCGCGGAAGCGCCCACGGCCGGTTCGTTCATCGTGTCGATGACGGCCGCTTTCGTGTGCCTGGTCGTCGGCGGCTATCTGGCGATGCTGGTCGAAGACGCCCCCGTCAGCCTGCCCAACTTCCTCTGGTGCCTGGCAACGGGCGTGCTCATCCGCAATGCGGGCGTGCCCCTGGGCCTGAAGCTGGATGACCGCGCCACGGAAATCATCGGCACGATCTCGCTGTCGCTCTTCCTGGGCATGACGATGATGACGCTGGATCTGTCCAGCGTGGCGCGCCTGGCCGGCCCCCTGGCCCTGATGCTGGCGGTGCAGACGCTGTTCTGCGCGCTATATGCCGCCTGGGTCGTGTTCCGGATGCTCAAACGCGACTACGAAGCCGCCATCATGTCGGCGGCCTTCTGCGGTTTCGCGCTGGGCGCCACCGCTACCGCCATCGCCAATATGCAGGCGTTGACGCGCCGCCAT
Organism: Achromobacter sp.; assembly: GCF_057314935.1. NCBI lineage: Bacteria > Pseudomonadati > Pseudomonadota > Betaproteobacteria > Burkholderiales > Alcaligenaceae > Achromobacter > Achromobacter sp. Next base: position 21,712 of record NZ_DBHKZA010000034.1, on the reverse strand, counting down.
GGCCCGGCGCCCGAAGCCTTCATCGTGGTGCCGGTCACGGGCGCGTTCCTGGTCGACATCCTGAACGTGATCGTGCTGACGTCCTTGATCTCCTTGCCGTTCGTGGGGGGGATGTAAGCATGAGCCTGTCCCTCCTCAAACGCCTTGCCCTGATCGGCCTGTGCCTCGTGTTGGCCGCCTGCGGCCGAGCGCCTGATGCCGACGCCCTGCGCGCCGACGTCGAACGCAGCCTGGACGCCACCTACGGCCAGGGGCTGTTCCGCATCGCGGCGCTCAAGCGCATGGGTTCCGCGGCAGACAGCAACGCGCCCGCCGGCGAAACCCGCCGCGTGGTCTATTACGACGTCGAACTGGACCTGGGCCGGAACATCGCGCTGGGCGCCTGGGACCAGCCCGGCGCGGCTTCACTGGTGACGCTGCTGGGCGCGGGCCCGCGCAGCATCAGCGGCGTGAAGTCCGGCGGCAACCTGGCCGGCGACCGCATCGTCGCGCACGCCAGCGCCATCTACCGCCAGGAAGGCGACGGATGGAAGCTCGTCAACCCGGCCGGCTTCAAGGCGGCCGAAGCGCCGTCGCTGGATACCGGCGCGCCGCCGCCCGTCACCCGGCAACTGCTGGACACCCTGGACCAGATCACCCATTCCGTGGCCTACAGCGCCTCCAGCACCGCCCAGCACGTCGTGCAGCAGGAACTGGAGCGGTCGGTGTCGCGCATCAATGGCCGGCTGGCCCGGATGCAGCAAGGCTACCCGCTGGCGGGCGGCCCCGACGGCGGCGAGTACGTGGCGTTTGCGCGCGCCCTGGCCGCCGTCGGGCGCTCCCAGCAGATCCGCGTGATGCCGCTGATCACCGGCGGCGGCGCCGAGAACATCGCGCTGCTGCGCAGCGGCGACGCCGTGGTGGCCCTGGCGCAGGCCGACACCGCGCGCATGGCCTACGAGGGCCGTGGCCCGTTCGCGGCGCAAGGCCCCTTCGTGGCGCTGCGCGCCCTGGGCAGCCTGTACCCCGAACTGGTCCACATCGTGGTGCGTGACGACCCGGCGCTGCGCGGCGTGCGCGACCTGAAGGGCAAGACCATCGCGCTGGGGTCGGAGGGCTCTGCGGTGCGTGCGACGCTCGAAGCCGTTCTGGCGGCGCACGGCTTGCAGGCTGGCCGGGACTACACGGTCGCGGACACGCCCTTTGCGGCGTCCCTGCCCGCGTTGAACGCGGGCGCCGTGGATGCCGCGGCGCAGGTGATCGGCGTGCCCGCCACGCCGCTGCGCGACGCGCTGACCCAGGCCAAGTTGAAGCTGCTGCCGCTGGACCCGGCCGCCATCAAGGCGCTTGCCGCCAATGAAAGCGAGCTCATGCCGCTGGAGATCGCGGCCGGCACCTACCCCAACCAGCCCGATCCGATTCCCACCATCGGGACCGCGGCGCTGCTGCTCACCACCGCGGACCTGACCCGCGACGAGGCGCTGGTGGTCGTGCGCGCCGTCTACCGGACCGGCCAGGACCTGCTGGCCGCGGGTTCGCCCCAAGGCGCCCAGGTATCGGTAGCCAATGCCCGGCGCGGCCTGACCGTGCCGCTGCATGACGGCGCCGAAGAAGGATTGGCGCTGCTGGAGCATGCCAAACCGCGCTGACGCCGGTTGCGCTTATGATTGCGCTCCTAATCAGGAATTTCCATGAATAAATTCGATCTCCAAAAGAACCAGGCCTTGAAGCTGGCCGGCCAGCTCAAGCAGTCCGCCACCCCCGACCGCTTCGGCGTGGCCTCGCAAGCGCCCGACCGCCGCGAACAGCGCAAGCTGGATCAAGCGGCCGGCCTGGTGCCGTTTCCGCTGAAGCTGTCGCAAGCGCACGCCGACAAGCTGCGCGCCTTGGCCGCGGAACGCGGCGTGTCCACCAATGACATCGTGGCCGACGTGCTGCAGAAAGCGCTGGGCGAATAAGCGCTTATGCACATCTGGGTCGATGCGGACGCGTGTCCCGTAGTCATCAAAGACATCCTGTTCCGCGCCGCACAGCGCTGGCAGGTGCCGGTGACGCTGGTGGCCAACCAGCCGCTTTCCACGCCGCCCTCGCCCCTGATCCGCGCCGTGCAGGTGCCCCGCGGCTTCGACGTAGCGGATGCGCACATCGTCGAACGCGCGGCGCCGGGCGATCTCGTCATCACCGCGGATATCCCGCTGGCGGCAGAAGTGCTGGAAAAAGGCGCCATGGCGCTGAACCCGCGCGGCGAACGCTATTCGCCGGAAACCATCCGGGAACGGCTGGCGGTGCGGGACATGATGGAAGAATTGCGCGCAAGCGGCGTGGACACGGGCGGGCCGCCCTCGTTCAGCCAGGCCGACCGCAAAGCCTTTGCGAATCAGCTGGATACGCTCCTGGCGCGCATTGCACGCCAGGCGGCGCCGAAAGGCTAAGGGCAGTTGTCCTGCCCGGGCCCCATCAATAGAACGTGATGTAAGCCTTGTACAAGATGGAGCCGATGGCCGTGATCAGGCCCAGGCCCATCAACCCCATCCCGATATTGCGGTCACGCAGCCCGAAACCGACCAGCATCAGCGCGACGCCCGTGACGATGATGATCAGCATGGTGTTGGTGTTGGCATGCATGGACGTCTCCTGTTCGCTCCGGCCAGATCCCTGGAGGTTTCCTCCTGGAGAGTTGCCGTACAACAATGATAGACATGCAAAGACCCGACGTGACGCAAGGGCCAACGGCTCGATTGCGTCAGATCAATAGAATAATAGGATTCGCGCAAGGTGCAACGATTTCGGCGCGATAACTTTGGGGCAATGACTGCGGTGCCATGACTTCGGTGCCATAGCTGCGGTGCCATAGCTGCGGTGCCATAACTTCGGTGCACCGACTTCAGTGCCATAACTTCGGCCAGCCGCCTCGCCGCGGGCTGCCCCGCCAGCAGAAAACAAAAAAGCCAACCGGTAAAGGTTGGCTTGTTTGCTTTGCACCCGGCAACGCATCTTGCGATGCGGTTTGCTGTGCGACTTGATGACAACTCAAGGCTTGTTGGATATTGGGCCTGCGCTGTCTCTCAAGGGTCTTTGGTGGGTGGTACAAGTTTCGAACTTGTGACCCCTGCCGTGTGAAGGCAGTGCTCTACCACTGAGCTAACCACCCTGAAAGAGGCGAAATAATAGCATGTTTTTTAAAACGTGCGCAAGTCGCCTCGGAAAATTATTTACGCGGCCGCGACCGGCGCATCCAGCTTGCGCCACACGCACTCGCCGCCCACGGATTTATCCAGGGCAGCCAGGTACGTTTCGTGCTCGGCAAGTTCTTCGTCGCTGGCCTTGACGACCACCAGGCCCGACGCATCGAACCTGGCCAGCACGATGCCGTCGCTGCCGGCGCCGTCGTTGTCGTCCACGTCGATCAACAGCGCGTCCTGCCCGCGGGTCATGGCCAGCCAGACTTCCGCCAGCAACTGCGAGTCAAGCAATGCGCCGTGCAGCGTGCGGTGGGCGTTCGAGATGCCGAAGCGGTCGCACAGCGCGTCCAGCGAATTGCGCTTGCCGGGGAACAGCGACCGCGCATGCAGCAGTGAATCGGTGACCGTCTCGCAGTATTCGGTGATCGGGCCGCGGCCGGTCTTGGCCAGTTCGGCGTTGAAGAATTTCACGTCGAACGCGGCGTTGTGCGCGATAAGTTCCGCGCCCTGGATGAACTTGACGAACTCGTCCGCCACATCGGCGAAGCGGGGCTTGTCCGACAGGAACTCGGTCGTCAGGCCGTGCACCGCCAAGGCTTCGGGGTCGCTGTCGCGGTCCGGGTTCAGGTAGATGTGCAGGTTATTGCCCGTGGACATCCGGTTGACCATTTCCACGCAGCCGATCTCGACGATGCGATGACCCTGGGCAGGGTCCAGTCCGGTGGTTTCCGTGTCAAAGATGATCTGGCGCATAACTTATTCCGACGCTGGGTTGGCCGAGGCCGGCGGCGTGTGGGCGCCCGACGGGTGGGCCGGGGGATGCTCTGCGCTGCCGGCATGGCCGGGTTTCTGGCGCGCGGTGGCAATCAGCGTATAGGCCACCGGCACGACGAACAAGGTCAGTAGTGTACCCAGCATCAGCCCGCCGACCAGGACCCAGCCGATCTGCTGGCGCGATTCCGCGCCTGCCCCGGTGGACAGCGCCAGCGGCACGGTGCCCAGCACCATGGCGCCCGTCGTCATCAGGATGGGGCGCAGCCGCAGCACACTGGCCTCGGTGACGGCGGCGAACAGTTCGCGGCCTTCGTCGCGCAGCTGGTTGGTGAATTCCACGATCAGGATGCCGTGCTTGGTGATCAGGCCCACCAGCGTGATCAGGCCGATCTGGCTGTAGATGGACAGCGTGCCGCCCGTCAGCCACAGGGCCAGCAGCGCGCCCGTCATGGACAACGGCACCGACAGCATGATGATGAAGGGGTTGCGCCAGCTTTCGAACTGCGCGGCCAGCACCAGATAGATGAAGGCCAGCGCCATGCCGAAGACCAGGTAGATGCTGCCCGACGAATCCCGGAACTCGCGCGACTGGCCGTCCAGGTCCGTCACGATGGTGTTGGGCAGCACGTCGCGCGCGACCTGGTGCATGTGGGTCAGGACTTCGCCCAGGGCGTAGCCGGGTGCCACCGCCGCGTCGATCTTCACCGCGCGCAGGCGGTTGAAGTGGTTCAGCGACTGCGGCGACACGCCTTCATGCACGCCCAGCAGGTTATCCAGCTGCACCATGCTGCCGTCGCGCGCCCGCACGTAGATGCCCGAAATGTCGGTGGGGTTGGCGCGGTCGCGCGGCGTGACCTGCACGATCACGTCGTACTGCTCGCCTTCATCCTTGTAACGGGTGACCTGGCGGCCGCCCAGCATCGATTCCAGCGTGCGGCCCACGGTGTCCACGTTGGCGCCCACGTCGGCCATCTTGTCGCGGTCCACGCGCACCCGCAGTTCCGGGGTGTTCAGGCGCAGGTCGGTGTCCAGGTTGAGCAGGCCGGGATACTTGCGCAGCTCGGTCAGGAACACTTCCGTCAGCCGCGCCAGCTCCGCGTAGGACGCCTGGCTCATGATGATGAATTCCACCGGCTTGGAGCGCGCGGACTGGCCCAGCGACGGCGGGTTGGTCGGGAAGGCGCGCACGCCCGGCAGCGACGAGAACTGCGGCTGCAGCTGCTGCGTGATGGCCTGCTGCTTGCGGCTGCGCTCTTCCCAGGGCTTCAGGCGCAGGATGGCGGTGCCGTCGGTCACGGTCGGAAAGCCCACGGTGACCTGGCTGCCGCTGGCCTCGGGGATCTCGGAGTAGAACTTCTCGATGCCCAGCATGCTGTCCAGCGTGTAGTTCAGCGTGGCGCCTTCCGGCGAGCTGACGATGCCGAACACCACGCCGCGGTCTTCGATGGGGGCCAGTTCGCTCTTGACCACCTTGAACAGGACGCCGCTGCCGGCCGCCACGGCCAGGCCGATCACGACCACCAGCCAACGGTGGCGCAAGGACGCGCCCAGCAGGCGGCGGTAGCCGTTGCTCATGCCGTTCAGCCAGCCTTCGATCAGGTTGTACCAGCGGCTATGGCTGCTTTCGTGGCGCAGCAGCACCGAGCACATCATGGGCGTCAGCGTCAGCGCGACAAAGCCCGACACCAGCACCGCGCCGGCCAGCGCCAGCGCGAATTCGATGAACAGCCGCCCGGTGCGGCCCGTGGCGAACGCCAGCGGCGCATACACGGTGACCAGCGTCATGGTCATCGCGACCACCGCAAAACCGATTTCCTTCGATCCGCGCAGCGCGGCCTCCTTGCGCGGCATGCCCTCTTCGATGTGGCGGTAGATGTTCTCCAGCACCACGATGGCGTCGTCCACCACCAGGCCGATGGCTAGCACCATCGCCAGCAAGGTCAGCGTGTTGATCGAAAAGCCGAAGAGGTACATCAGCGCGCAGGCGCCCACCAGCGACACCGGGATGGTGACGATGGGGATGATGCTGGCGCGCAGGTTGCGCAGGAAGAAGAAGATCACCAGCACCACCAGAACGATGGCTTCGCCGATGGTGTGAAAGACGGAATCGATGGAGCGCTCGATGAACACCGACGAGTCGTAGGCGATGTTCAGCTTCATGCCCGCGGGCAGCGTCTCGTTCAAGCGCTCGACTTCCTGGCGCGCGGCCTTCGACAGCTCCAGCGGGTTGGCGGTGGATTGCCGCGTCACGCCGATGTTGATCGCCGGCTTGCCGTTAAAGCGCGACAGCACGCGGTCGCTGGCGGCCGCGATCTCGACCTTTGACACGTCGCGCAGGCGGACCGGATAGCCCTTCACGTTGGCCACGATCACGTCTTCGAACTGAGCGGGCGTCTGCAGGTCGGTGGACGACACCACCGAGAACTCGCGGGCGCGCGACTCGATGCGCCCGGCCGGGATCTCCACATTCTGGCTGCGCAGCGCGGCCTCGACGTCCTGCACGGTCAGGCCGTAGGCGGCCAGCTTGTCGCGGTCGACGTAGATGCGCATGGACGGCAGGCGTTCGCCGAAGACGCGGACTTCCGCCGCCCCCGGCAGCACCGACAACCGGGTCTTGATATAGCGGTTGATGTAGTCGGAGGTCTGGATCGCCGAGTACGTGCCGGACTCCACCGCGATGTAGATGATGGGCTGGGAATCGGCCTCGACCTTGCCGATGATGGGCTCGTCGATCTCGTCGGGCAGGAAGCGCCGGGCGCGCGAGACCTTGTCGCGCACTTCGGCCGCGGCCGCGTCCGGGTTGCGGGACAGGTTGAACTTGATGTTGATGAGGCTGCGCTCGGACCGGCTGCGCGAGGTCATCACGTCCACGCCTTCGATGCCGGCCAGCTGGTCTTCCAGCGGCTTGGTCACCTGCGACTCGATCACCTCGGGCGAGGCGCCCTTGTAGGTGGTGTCCACCGACACGATGGGCTCGTCGATCTTGGGGTATTCGCGCACCGTCAGGCGCGAATAGGAGATCAAGCCGATCAGTACGATGATCAGCGACAGGACCGACGCAAACACCGGCCGCTTGATGCAGGTTTCCGAGATACGCATTGCGCTATCGCCAAGAAAGAAGAAGGGCCGGCATCAGGAGCCGCCGCCGACGACAGCCACCGTGGCGCCGTCGGTCACGCGCTGCATGCCCGCCACCACCAGCTTGTCGCCCGCCGCCACGCCCGTCAGGATTTCGACGCGGCCTTCACGGCGTTCGCCGATGGTCACTTCGCGCCGTTCCGCGCGACCGTCCTTGATCCGGTAAACGTACTGCGTTTCGCCCGAGGGCGACAACGCGGCTTCCGGGGCCACCAGGGCCTTGTCCTGATTGAACAGCAGCTGCACGCGGGCGAACATGCCCGGCCGCAGCACCGCGTCCTTGTTGGCGACGGTGGCGCGCAGCAGGATGGACCGGCCGCCCGCGTCCACCAGCGGGCTGACGGCATAGACCAGCCCCTGGCGTTCCTGGCCCGGCAGCGCATCCAGGCGCAACGTCAGCTGCTGGCCGACGCCCACTTTGCTCAGATACATTTCCGGCACGCGGAAATCCACTTTCAGAGGGTCGATGGCCTCAAGCGGGGCGAGGTCCTGCCCCTGGTTGACGTAGTCGCCCACGGACACGCTGCGCAACCCCACGATGCCGCCGAACGGGGCCGTGATGGTCATCTTGTCCAGCCGGGCCTGCGCCAGCGCCACCGCGGCTTCCTGGACCTTGAGCGTGCTGGCGGATTCGTCGCGTGCCTGCTGGCTGACGAAACCCTTGCCCTGCAATTCCACGGCGCGGCGGTAGTGGCTTTGCGCCAAGGTCAGGTTGGCGCGAGCCTGCGCCAGTTCGGCGCGCGGCACGGAATCGTCCAGCCGGATCAGCGTCTGGCCGCGCGTGACGGGCTGGCCTTCCTTGAATTCGATCGCCTGGATGCGTCCGGCGACTTCCGGCCGCAACACGACGGACTCGTCGGACCGCAGGCTGCCCACGGCCGACAGGCCGCGCGCGAACGGGATTTCCTGGACGGCCGCCACCTCGACGCGCACGGGACTGGCCGGCGCGACCTGCGGCTTGGTGACGGTCTGGGTGGTCGTGGCGCCGGGCGCGAGCCAGCGCGGCACGAAAACACCAAGTGCGGCCCCCGCGGCCAACCCGGCCGCGACGGCGGCCAGCAGTACAGCTTTTTTCATGCGCGAATGTGGCAGTGGTGCGGCGCGGACCGTATCCCCACATGGCCGAACGCCGCAGGAACTGGAATGGGGAAGGCACTGTAGCACCCGAATTTACATACTGGAACAATCCAGAAGCCGGATGAAAGAACTAAATCCGCCCCAAACGGCGGAATTCAGGGTATATCCCGATGCCTTCAGCCCCGCTTGGCCGCTTCCACGCCCATATTGGCCAGTTGGTCGGCCCGCTCGTTGCCCGGATCGCCGGCATGCCCGCGGACCCAGCGCCACGACACCTGGTGCCGCTGGACCTGCTCGTCCAGGGCCTGCCAGAGCTCGACGTTCTTGACGGGCTTCTTGTCGGCCGTCATCCAGCCGCGGCGCTTCCAGTTCGCCAGCCACTCGGTCATGCCCTTCATCACGTACTGCGAGTCCGTGTGGATGGTGACGACGCAGGCGCGCTTGAGCGCGCGCAGGCCTTCGATGACCGCCAGCAGCTCCATGCGGTTGTTGGTGGTCTGGAGTTCTCCGCCGTGCATGGTCTTTTCGTGGCCGCCCGCGCGCATCAGCACGCCCCAGCCCCCCGGACCCGGATTGCCCTTGCAGGCGCCATCGGTCCACATTTCCACTTTCTGATCGTTCGGTTTGTTGTCCTGCATGGTGCTGCTTGGTAATCCTTGTTCGTGCAAAAAATAGGCGGACGCGGGCCGTTCAGGACGGGTCGAAGCCGTCGTCGGCCTGGCGGTTGACCACCACGGAGGCGGCGCGCGCGCGCTTGGGCTTGGTTTTCCAGGCAGGGCCGATGATACGCATGCCGGCCACCCGCTTGACCGCCGACACCATATAGACCGCCCCGCCCAGGCTCCACCAGCGGGCGCCGGCCGATTCCAGGAAGCCCCAGCGCTGCAGCCATTTCTCGCTGCGGCAGGCGGGCGCATAGCAGCCGAAATGGCTGGCTTCCACTTCCAGCGACAGCAGCTTGAACCAGTCTTTCAGACGCGGCAGCGACACCTGGGAAGACGGCGGCTGCGGCAGCCAGGGCTCCATGCCGGGCATGCGCGTGCGCGCGCCCCACATGCTCCAGGGGTTGAAGCCCGAAATCACGACCCGCCCTTCCGGCACCAGCACGCGTTCGACCTCGCGCAGGACGTTATGCGGGTCCTGCGTGCATTCGAAGGCATGTGGCAGGATCAGCAGGTCGACGCTCTGGGTTTCGAACGGCAGCGCTTCGGGTTCGGCCAGCACCACGCGGGACTGCCAGCCGGCGATGCTTTCCGCAGAAGGGGTCTCGGTGCCGACATAGCCTTTGAAGGGCATGCGGTTGGCCCGCAGCAGGTTCATGTCGGCCAACCCGACCTGCCAGGCGTAATATCCGAACACGTCCGCGACAGCCGCGTCGAACTGGGCCCGTTCCCAGGCCAGCGCGTACTGCCCCGGTGGCGTCTGGAACCATTCGGCCAGTTCTACAATCGGCGGAGTATCTTCTGCCACGTTTTTTTCCTTCGAATCTCATGCAAGCCTTGACCGCCCCCGCAGGCGGCCGCGAACGCAATGCCGCGGTCTTGCCTCTACCCGCCTTTACCGACAACTACATCTGGGCCATCGTCTACGGCGACAACGCCGCCGTGGTGGATCCCGGCCAAGCCGGTCCCGTGCTGCAATGGCTCGAGCAGGAAGGCTTGAGGCTGCGCGCCATTCTACTCACGCACCATCACGGCGACCATGTAGGCGGTGTTCTCGAATTGTCCCGCATCGCGGACATTACCGTATACGGTCCGGCGCGGGAACGGCTGCCGCGCTGCGACGTGCCGCTGACCGAAGGCGATCGCGTCGCGTTACCCGAACTGGACCTGGATCTGCGCGTGCTGGACGTGCCCGGCCACACCGCCGGCCACATCGCGTACACGGGCCGGGCGGCAGGAATGGAACCCGTGCTGTTCTGCGGAGACACCCTGTTTGCGGGAGGCTGTGGCCGGCTTTTCGAGGGCACTCCTACGCAAATGCATGATTCCTTAGGAAAATTTTCTGTTTTACCGCCAGATACACAGGTTTTTTGCGCGCACGAGTACACTCTAGCGAACTTGCGCTGGGCATTGGCTGTGGAACCCGCCAATCGCACCCTGCAACAGTGGTATCAGCGAGCCCAGCAACTACGAGCAGAAGGTCTTCCCACGCTTCCGTCGACAATCGGTCAGGAACGCGCGACGAACCCGTTTTTGCGTACGCAGCAAGTCGACGTCGTCCGTGCAGCAGCCAGCTGGGCCGGACGCAACCAACCTACGCCGGTAGAGGTCTTTGCCTCCCTGCGTGAATGGAAGAACGATTTCAAGTGACCGCCTGATGAATCTATCCCGACTCCTTCTGCCACTCATGCTGGCAGTCCTCGCCGGTTGCGCAGGAACCAAAGCCCCCGATAGCAAGAACCTCACCACCAATTCCCAAGGGCGATACATCGCCCGGGACACGTCCCGAACGGTTGACCTGACCAACCCGCCGTCCGACGCCTGGGACCGCATCCGCCGCGGTTTCGCCATCCCCAACCTGAACACCGACCTCTCGCAGCAGTGGACCGACTATTACGCGTCCCACCCCGAGGCGGTGCAGCGCATGGCCGAGCGCGCCGGCAAGTATCTGTATTTCATCGTCGACGAAATCAACCGCCGCGGCCTGCCGACCGAACTGGCGCTGTTGCCGTTCGTGGAAAGCGCCTACAACCCCACCGCCCTGTCGCGCTCGCAGGCTTCGGGCCTGTGGCAGTTCGTGCCGGCAACCGGCACGCACTTCAACCTGAAGCAGGACTGGTGGCGCGACGAGCGCCGCGACCCCATCGCCTCGACCAACGCGGCCCTGGACTACCTGGAAAAGCTGTTCGAGATGCAGGGCGACTGGTATCTGGCGCTGGCCTCCTACAACTGGGGTGAAGGCTCGGTGCAGCGCGCCATGGCCAAGAACGAAGCGGCCGGCCAGAACACCGATTACCTGTCCCTGAACATGCCGGACGAAACCCGCAACTACGTGCCCAAGTTGCAGGCCATCAAGAACATCATCGCCGACCCGCAGCGCTATGCGGTGGCGCTGCCCCCGGTGGGCAACACTCCCTACTTCGTGACGGTCCAGAAGAACAGCGACATCGACCTGGAAATCGCCGCCAAGCTGGCCGAAATGCCGCTGGACGAATTCAAGGCGCTGAACCCGTCGTTCAACCGCCCGGTCATCCGCGGCGACCACGGCCCGACCCTGCTGCTGCCGGCCGACCGCGTCGAGATCTTCAATGCGAACCTGACCAACTACAAGGGCGACCTGAGCGCCTGGAAGGTCTACCACTCGCGCCGCGGCGAATCCTATGCCGCGATCGCCAAGCGTTTCGGCGTGACCGAGTCCAAGCTGCGCGAGACCAACGACATCGGCTCGCGCCAGAAGTCGGCCTCCGGCCAGGCCCTGCTGGTGCCCGGAGAACCCGGCACGGGCGGCGTGCAGCTGGCGTCCCTGGCTGCGCCCGTCGGCGCGCTGGATCCGGCCCCGTCCGACAACAAGGCTGCCGCCCCGCGTGGCCGCGCCGCGCCGGCGCCCGCTGCCCGCGTGGCCAGCGCCCGCCCCAACGTGCGCACGCACAAGGTGCGCCAGGGCGACACGCTGTTCTCGCTGGCCAAGCAGTACGGCACGTCGGTCGACGCGCTGCGCGCGCTGAACAACCTGAAGGGCAGCGCCCTGAAAGTGGGCGCGCCGATCCGCGTGCCGGGCACCAACGCCCGCGGCTGATCCCCGCGCCTGACACGACAGCACGGCGCCCCCTCGGGCGCCGTTTTTTCAAGCACGCGAAACCGCCAAACTCCTTAAAATAGGCGGTCTTCAGCAGGTAAGAATCAAAGGAAAAAACATGGGCTTTCTCGCCGGCAAGCGCATTCTCGTCACCGGGGTGCTTTCGAACCGATCCATCGCCTACGGCATTGCGCGCGCCTGTCACCAGCAAGGCGCCGAACTGGCGTTCACGTATGTGGGCGACCGCTTCAAAGACCGCGTGAGCGAATTCGCCGCCGAATTCGGCAGCAAGATCGTGCTGCCGTGCGACGTGGCCGAAGACAGCCAGATCGACGGCGCCTTCACCGAGCTGGCCCAGCACTGGGACGGCCTGGACGGCCTGGTGCACTCCATCGGCTTCGCGCCGCGCGAAGCGATCGCCGGCAACTTCCTGGACGGCCTGTCGCGCGAAGGCTTTCGCATCGCCCACGACATCTCGGCCTACAGCTTCGCCGCCATGGCCAAGGCCGCGCTGCCGCTGATGGAAGGCCGCAATGCGTCGGTGCTGACGCTGACCTACCTGGGCGCCGAACGCGTCGTGCCCAACTACAACACGATGGGCCTGGCCAAGGCCTCGCTGGAAGCCAGCGTGCGCTACCTGGCCACGGCGCTGGGCCCGCGCGGCATCCGCGCCAACGGCATTTCGGCCGGCCCCATCAAGACCCTGGCCGCCAGCGGCATCAAGGACTTCTCGGCCATTCTGAAGTTCGTGGAAGCCCAGGCCCCGCTGCGCCGCAACGTCACCATCGACGACGTGGGCAACGTGGCCGCGTTCATGCTGTCGGACCTGGCTGCCGGCGTCACCGGCGAAATCACGCATGTGGACGCCGGTTTCTCGACCGTCGTCCCGGGCATGGAAGACTGACGTGCCCAAGGGGCGGGGCAACCCGCCCCGCCCGGCCGGCTGCTCAGGCCGGCCGCACCACCAGCGTGGACACCTGCACGTCCACCGCCGTCATCAGCTTGTGGATCGGGCACTTCTCGGCCACCGCCAGCAACTCGTCGATCTGGGCGTCGGACAGCTCGCCGTGCAAGGTCAGCTTGGCCGTCAGCCGATAGATGCCCTTGCGTTCCTCACTGGCGTCGCGCACCACCTCCACCCCCACCGATTCCAGCGGCAGTTCCTTGCGCTGCGCGTAGACCATCAGGGTCATTGCCTTGCAGCCGCCCAGCGCGGTATCGAAATAGTCGTGCGGATCAGGGCCCTCGCCCTGCGGCTGCGGCATCGCCAGCGGCAAGTCATGGCCTTCGGCCGTGGCGGTGAACTGCAACGTGTTCGGCGCATTCTGTCGGACGCGGATACTCATGGGTCGGATCTCCTGAGGGACGGGCGTCCGGCGCGGACGCCCATGCCACCTTGTAGCACTTGCTGCGGCATCTGCTTACTGACGGAAACCTGAACTTATTGCAGTGCGTCCGGTCGGATATCCCTATCCGCATACCCGCACAGACAAAAGAGGGCCACATGAGCGCCAGACAACTTCTTGATCAATTGCTGCAATCGGGCCAAGGCCTGCTTTCCGACGCGACCAACCGCGTGCAGGGCGCAACGGGCGGCTCCGCCGGCAAGGGGTCGTTCCTGACCGGATTGGGCGGCGGCGCGCTGGGCGCGGGCGCGCTCGGGCTGCTGATGGGCAGCAAGAAGGCTCGCAAGATCGGCGGCAAGGTCGCCATGTACGGCGGCATGGCGGCGCTTGGCGCACTGGCCTACCGCGCCTATGGCGATTGGCAGCGCAACCAGGCCGGCGGCGCGCCGGCCACGCCGCCGCAGACGCTGGACCGCCTGCCCGCCCCCGAGGCCGAGCAGCACAGCACCGCCGTCCTGACCGCCATGATCGGCGCGGCCAAGTCCGACGGGCACATCGGGCCCGAAGAGCGCACCCTGCTGGAAACCGAACTGGCGAAGCTGTCTTCGGACGCGCAGGACCGCCGCTGGCTGGAAACCGAACTGTCGCGTCCGCTGGACCCGGCCGCCGTTGCGCAATCGGCCAAGACGCCGGAGATGGCCGCCGAGATGTACCTGGCCAGCCTGCTCGTCGTGGACGAGGAAAGCTATATGGAACGCGCCTACCTGGATGAGCTGGCGCGCCAGCTCAAGCTTGCCCCGGGCCTGAAAGAACAGCTGGAGCAGCACGCCAAGACCGCCGTCGCGTAAGCGGCATGGCCTGGGGGCCACATCCAGGCCCCGCCCCTCTGCCGGATCAGTCCGCCCGCAACCCGATCGATTCGGTCAATGCCGTGTAGCGGTCGATGTCGGCATTGATCATCGTCTGGAATTCGCGCGGCGTGCTGCTGGCCGGCGTGAATCCCTGGTCGCGCAGCGACGCCTGCACCGCTGGATCGCGCACGATCTTCGCCACGGCGGCGTTCAGCTTGTCGACCACCGCTGGCGGCGTGGCGGCCGGCGTCAGCAGGCCGTGCCACTGGTCCAGCGCGTAGCCGGCGACGCCCTGCTCGGCCACCGTCGGCACGGTCGGCATCAGGGGAGACCGCGCGGGCGAGGTCACCGCCAAGGCTCGCAGCTTGCCCGCGGCGATCAACGGCGCGGCGCTGGACGCCGTCACGATGCCCATGCCCACCTGCCCCGCCGTCACGTCGGTCAACGCCGGCCCGCATCCCTTGTACGGCACATGCTGCAATACCGCGCCTGTCGCGCGCGCCAGCATTTCGCCTGCCAGATGCTGCGGCGTCCCGTTGCCGCAAGAGGCGAACGGCAGGGGCTTGCCCGGCTGGGCCGCGGCCAGCGCGTCGTCCACCTTCAGCAACGGCGACGTTGCCGGCACGACGAAGACGGACGGCACGAATGCCACGTTGATCACCGCCGTGAAGTCCCGCTTCGGCGCGAAGCCCAGATTCCGGTAGACCCCGGGGTTGATCGCGAACGAGCTGTTCACCATCAACAGGGTGTAGCCGTCGGGCGGCGCTTCCGCGACGATACGCGCGCCGATGTTGCCGCTGGCGCCGGGGCGGTTCTCCACCACCACCGGCTGACCCAGTTGCTCCTGCAGGCTGGCGCCGATGCGTCGCGCCAGCAGGTCGGTGCCCCCGCCGGGCGGGAACGTGACGACGATGGTGATCGGGTGCGCGGGATAGGACGCGTCGCCTGCGGCTTCGCCCGAAGGCGAATTGCCGCAAGCCGCCAGCGACAGCGCAAGCAGCGGAAGGGTCGATCGAAGCATACGTTTCATGATGCGGGCCTGTAAGCGCCGCGGCCGCGCCAGCCGGCGCGCCGTGTCGTAAGAAGCCGGCCGAGGCCGGCGGAAGGAATCAGGCGTCCAGCCCGATATCCAGGACCTTGGCGCTGTGGGTCAGCCAACCGACGGCGATCTGGTCGACGCCCGTCGCCGCCACCTCGGCGGCCGTCTCGGGGGTGATGCGGCCCGACGCTTCCGTGATGGCGCGGCCGCGCGCCATGGCGACGGCGCGGCGCAGGTCCTCCAGGCTCATGTTGTCCAGCAGCACCACGTCCACGCCCAACGACAGCGCCACTTCCAGCTGCGCCAGGGTGTCCACTTCCAATTCGATCTTGACCATATGGCCGACGCCGGCACGCGCGCGCTGCACGGCCGTGGCCACATCGCCCGCGAGCGCGATGTGGTTGTCCTTGATCAGGACCGCGTCATCCAGGCCGAAACGGTGGTTGCTGCCGCCGCCCACGCGCACCGCGTACTTCTGCACGGCGCGCAGGCCCGGCATGGTCTTGCGCGTGCAGGTGACACGGGCGCCGTACGCCGAGATGGCGCGGGCAATGGAGGCGGTGGCCGTGGCCACGCCGCTCAGGTGGCACAGGAAATTCAGCGCCACGCGTTCCGCGGTCAGCATCGCGCGGGCGTTGCCGCGAATCCGGGCGATCTCCATGCCCGGCCGCAGGTCGCTGCCGTCGGGCTGCGACACGGTGAACGCGATGGACGGATCCATCGCGCGAAACGCCAGTCGGGCCACGTCGAGTCCGGCCAGCACGCCTTCCTGGCGCGAGACCAAACGCGTTTCCGCAACGGCGTCCGCCGGCACGATGGCATCGGTGGTGAGGTCGCCGGCGCGGCCCAGGTCTTCCAGCAAGGCCGCGCGCACCAGCGGCTCCAGCATGACGTCCGGCAAGGGGGGGACAGCCAGGCGGGAGGCGGTCACGGGCGCTTCGGCTTTAATGCTCATTTTGAGTATTTGTGAGTTAAAAAAAGGCGCGCAGAGATTGCGCACCACTTATGCTAAAGACGAGCATAAGCCTTGTCAAGCGTCAAAGCGCTCGCGACAAGGGCAATTTGCTGCCGGCGATCGCGCGCTCCAGCAGCACGTCGCGGCGGAATCGGAACAGCTTGGCGGGCCGGCCCGCCGTGCCCGTCGCCATCTCGCCCGTCTCTTCCACCAGCGCCTGCTGCTCGATCAGGCGGCGGAAATTCTGTTTGTGCAGGCCCCGCCCGGCCAGCGCTTCCACGGCCAGTTGCAGCTGCAGCAAGGTGAATTGCGCGGGCATCAGTTCGAACACCACCGGGCGGTACTTGATCTTGGCCCGCAAGCGGGCGATGCCGGTGGCCAGGATGCGGCGGTGGTCATGACGCATCGGCTCGCCCGGCAACACCGCGCGGCCGGCGCCGCGGCGCGCGGCTTCGGGCACCAGGCCCGCTTCGAACAGCAGTTCGTAGCGCTGCAGCACCATGTCTTCGTTCCAGGCGGATCCTTCCAGCCCGAAGGTGATGGCGGCGCGCTGATGGCGGCGGGCCCGCAGGGCCGCATCGGCGCTGTCTGCGCACCAGGCCGCCAGTTGCGGCACGATCTGTTCTTCGACCAGCGCCGGCGTGCCGGCGCGGCGATCTTCCCAAGGGAAATAGCGGTACCAGTCCTGCCAGCCCACCTGCGCCACGCCGGTTTCACCGGCTTCGCGGGTCAGGCCCAGGTAGCTGACCGACATGACTCGCGCGCCCGACTCGTCGGAGCGGTCGCCGTCGGCGAAGGTGTAGAGCTGCTCGACATAGCCCAGCGGGTGATGCGTCTGCGTTTCCACCCACGCGCGCAATCCGGCCTGCAAGGACCGGTGAGACAGTTCGAACGGCCCGGCAGGCAAAGCCCGCGCGTCGTCCGTCGTCAGCACGCGAGGCTCGCCGTTGGTCACGGCGACAAGCACGGCAACGAGTTCGGCATGGACGGAGCGTTCGACGGATTCGGTCAAGTTGGGCGTAGGAGCAGGAAGTGGAAAAGTCAGGGTTTGGCGTGCGCGAACGCGGCACGTGCGGCGCGAAGCGAATTATAAGGTTCCGTCCCTGCAACAGCCCCTTGCAAACGTGACATCGCAATCCGCCTCAGCGCCGGTCCGACGGCCTAAGATGAAACGTGAATCAGGCGCGTCGCCATCCTGGGACGCCCGCAAGCGGAGTCGCCAACATGTTGAAACCCGCCCCCGAAGTCCCCGCCGACAAGCCGGCCGTCGCTGAGGAAAAACCGCAGGCCCCCGATCCCCGCAAAGGCACGGGCATCATGCCCATGCCGGACCAGAGCAAGATGGTCGCCGGCATGCCCCGGCGCGGACGCGCCATCGAAGAACCCGGCGACCCAGGCGTCATCACGCCCGAAGACGACGTGCTGGACACCTCTTACGAGAACCGCAAAGGCTAGGGCCCGCCCCCCGTTCATCCAGCCGGCCTCGGCGCCTGGGCGCCAGGGCTGGTTCCTTCGTCCAGCGCGGCGAAATGCGCTTCCAAAACCTGGACAAACGCCTCGGTCACGTCCGACGGCGCGATCTGCGCGGGATACGCCATGCTGACCTGCACCGGCAGCCGCGGCGTGAACGGCCGTATCGCCAGTTGACTTGAGAACACCCGCGCAATGTAAGCGTTGACCACGCCCACGCCGGTGCCGGCGGCGGCCAGCGCGCAGATGGTCGACGAGTAGGTCGTTTCGATTTCCCCCTGCGCCTGCACGGCGCGTGCG
Source organism: Achromobacter sp. (assembly GCF_057314935.1). Taxonomy (NCBI): domain Bacteria; kingdom Pseudomonadati; phylum Pseudomonadota; class Betaproteobacteria; order Burkholderiales; family Alcaligenaceae; genus Achromobacter; species Achromobacter sp. Next base: position 3,863 of record NZ_DBHKZA010000034.1, on the reverse strand, counting down.
CGCATGGCGCCGCGCAATTGCTGGTGCACGTCGTCGTCCGCATTCAGCACCAGCAGTCGGCGCGCATTCAAGTCAGCGATGTCTACCGATTCCTGCCTCGCCAGCGCGTGGTCGGGCCGCATGACGCACACCGCCGAACTGCGGTGCAACCGGCGCAGCGACAGGTTCGCGTCGTCCAGTTCCGCCGTGGTGATGACGACGTCATAAGTGCCGTGCAGCAGGCCTTCGCGCAGGTACTGGCTGCCCACGGTCTGCATGTTGATGTGCACATCGGGATACTGCTGCAGAAAGGATTCCAGCGCAGCGGGCATCACGCCCAGGCCCAGCGCCGGCGTGCAGGCCAGCCGCAGCACGCCGGTGCCGCTGCGGCGCATCGCCGCCACGCGGTCCTCGATCCGCTCCAGCCCTGCGAAGTGGCGCTTGACCGTATCGAACAAGTCCTTCGCCTCACGCGTGGGACGCAAGCGCCCCCGCTCCAGATCGAACAGTTTCACGCCGCAGGCCTGCTGAGCCTGCCCCAATAGGCGGCTGACGGACGGCTGCGTGGTGTGCAGCATCTGCGCGGCGCCCGTTGTCGTGCCCGTCAGCATCACGGCGCGGAAGGCTTCTATCTGGCGAAAGTTCAGGGGCCGGCTCATAGGCGCTCAATGTATAGCAATCTTGCATAGCCTATGACTAAAAAAGAATTTTTTCAAATACTTGGCCACTCCTACACTCGGTTTTCCAAGGGCGCCATCAGACGCGCCCGTCACCGCATCAACCGATAGGGGAAAAACCCATGAGTCCATACCGTCCCTGGCGCCGCGCGCTGCGCGCCTTGTGCCTGACGCTCGCGGGCGCGGCGCTGCCGCTTGCCGTCCAGGCGCAAGCCAACTATCCCGACCGCCCGCTGCGCATCGTGGTGCCCTTCACCGCCGGCGGCAGCTCCGACATCCAGGGCCGTCTCTTGGCCGAGCACCTGGGCAAGCTGTACGGGCAGTCGGTCGTCGTGGAAAACCGCCCGGGCGCAGGCGGCCACATCGGCGGCAAGTTCGTGGCGGACTCCGGGCCGGACGGCTACACCCTCCTTCTGGGCTCCATCGGACTGCACGCCACCTATGGCGTGTACAAGTCGCTGAACTACCGGCCCGCCCAGGACCTGAAGCTGATCACCATCGTGGCCGAAATGCCGCACGTCGTGGTTGCCACGCCGGGGTTGCCGGCCAACACGCTGGCCGAACTCACCGCCCTGGCCCGTGCCAAGCCCGAATCGGTCCACTTCGGCTCGGCCGGGGTGGGTTCGTCGGTGCACATGGTGGGCGAGCTCTACAAAATGGCCGCGCAAGCGCCCATCGTGCACATTCCGTATCGCGGCAGCTCCGCCGCCACCAACGACCTGTTGGGCGGGCAGATCGAACTGCTCTTCGAGAACGTGCCCACCACCATCGGCTACATCCAGGCCAACAAGCTCAAAGCCCTGGCGATCACGGGCGCCACCCGTTCGCCCGCCCTGCCCGACGTGCCCACCGCCGCGGAAGCGGGGCTGCCTGGCCTGACGGTCACCTCCTGGACCACGCTGGCGGCCGGCCGCGACGTGCCGGACGCGCTGATCGAAAAGATCAGCGCCGACCTGCGCCGCGTGTATGCCGATCCGGCATTCCGAGCGGGGCTGGAGAAGCTGGGCATGACGCCGGTGGGCAACAGCCCCGCCGAGGCCCGCGCGTTCGTCGAGCGCGAACGCGCCCGCTGGAACAAGGTCATCGAAACCGAACACATCACCGCCGGCTGACGCCGGGGCGCGGCGGCCCGCCGCCGCGCGCCTTCCCACCCCGAGCACCGCCCCATTTTCCCGAATACTCCATGAACCGCATGATCGCCACGCCCATCGCGTGCCGCCGCCTGGGCGCGCGCCCGCACCACCACTTCTTCGGCTACTACAACAAGACCGTCTGGCACCGCGACGGCCGCTACGTGCTGGGCAACCGCACGCCGATGATGGACGCGGTGCTGACGCCGGCGCTGCGCGCCGAGGTCGGCTACTTCGACCGTCACGACGGCGACCGCTATCACCCGGTGGGCGCCACGACCGCCTGGAACTGGCAGATGGGCTGCCAACTGCAATGGCTGGACGGCGCGGCCTCGCCCCAGTTGATCTACAACTGCCGCAGCGACGACGGCAGCGGCTTCTATCCCGGCTTGCGCTCGGCGATCCACGACGTGGCCACCGGCCAAACGCGCTATCTGCCGCTGCCCATCTACGTCGCGGCGCCAAACAGCCGCTACGCGCTGTGCGTGGACTACCGCAGGCTCTACATCACCCATCAGACCATCGGCTATAGCGACAACGCGCCCGTCAAGGTCGCCCGCGCACCGGCCGACGACGGCATCCACACGCTGGATCTGGAGTCGGGCGCGCACCGGCTGCTGGTCAGCTACGCCGACCTGCGCAACTTCCACCCGCGTGCCTCGATGGAACGCGCCATCCACTGGGTCAGCCACATCGAAGTGAACCCGTCGTCGTCGCGCATCCTGTTCCTGCATCGCTGGACCGAGCGCGTGGAAGACGAGACCTGCTTCCTGCACCGCCTGATCACCATGAACGCGGACGGCAGCGACATGCGCCTGCTTGAGTGTTCCGACCACCCGCTGCCGCAGCTGGCCGACGACTTCGACCCCACCGCCGTGGGCACTTTCGATTACGAGAAATCCGAATACCAGATTTCCCATCCGCTCTGGCGCGACGACCATTCCATCATCGTGTGGGGTCCGCATGCCGGCAGCATCCACTACCACCTGTATGAGGACGCGCCGGGCGGCCGCGTGCAGGTCGTGGGCGAAGGCGTGCTGACGGAAAACGGGCATATGAGCTTTTCGCCCGTCGACCCGCGCTGGCTGTTGAGCGACACGTACCCGGATGCCGCCACGCACGAACGCATCCTGTTCATCTACGACATGCAGACCGGCCGGCGCCACGCGCTGGGCAGCTTCTACGCCGACCCGGGCCTGTCCAAGGAGAATCGCTGCGACCTGCATCCGCGATGGAGCCGCGACGGCACGCAGGTATGCATCGATTCCGTGCACGAAGGCGAACGGCAGATGTACGTGCTGGACGTCGCCGCCATCGTGCAGGCAGCGGACTAGCCCTCCTGCGCGACTTGGCGCAAGGCCTGCTCGAACGCCTCGGGCGGCTGACCGCCCGACACCAGATACTGGCCGTTGATGATCACCGACGGCACCGACGTGATGCCGAGCTTGCGCCATTCCTCTTCTTCGGCGCGCACCTCGTCGGCGTAGCGGCCGCTGGCCAGCACCTCGCGCGCGGCGGCCTCGTCCAGCCCCGCGTCGCGTGCAGCTTGCGCCAGCACGTCCGCATCGCTGGTGTCGTGGTTCAGGTAGTGATAGGTCTGCAGCAGGCTCTTCTTCAGCGCAATCTGTTGCGCCTGGCCTTGCAGGCCGGCCCAATGGATCAGGCGATGCGCATCGAAGGTATTGAAGGAGCGGTTGTCGTCGCCCATGCGCATCGGCATGCCGACGGCGGCCGCCCGTTCGCTGATGACCTTGCGGTTCGCCTGCACGCGCTCACGGTCATACCCGTACTTCGCCATCAGGCGCTCGATGGTGTTCTGCCCGCCGGCGGGCATGTCGGGGTTCAATTCAAACGGCCTGAAATGCAACGCGACCTCGGCCGTGCCTTCCAGCCGGCGCATGGCTTCCAGCAGTCCGCCCAGGCCTACCGCGCACCAGGGGCAGGCAACGTCGGACACGAAATCGATGGTGATCTTGGCCATGGCCTTCTCCGGAATGCCGACGGACGCAGCAGCGCGCCGCAGCCGTCAGCAACATGATGGTTGATATTCCAGAGAGTAAATCAAACCAGGCGCGCG
>NZ_DBHKZA010000033.1:58185-65110 GCF_057314935.1 Achromobacter sp. | reverse complement strand
TCCATGCCGCGGCGCTCGTCGCCGGACACGTCCAGCACCACCTGGCCTTGATGCAGCATGACCGTGCGGTCGCCCACGTCCAGCGCCTGGCGCATGCTGTGGGTGACCATCATGGTGGTCAGCTGGTTTTCGGCGACGATACGCGCCGTCAACTGCAGCACGAAGTCCGCCGTGCGCGGATCCAGCGCCGCGGTGTGCTCATCCAGCAGCAGGATGCGCGACGGCTGCAAGGCCGCCATCAGCAGGCTGACCGCCTGGCGCTGGCCGCCCGACAAGAGACCGATGCGGTCGGTCAGGCGGTTTTCCAGCCCCAGGCCCAACGTGGACAGGCGTTCGCGAAAACCGTCCTTCATCGATGCCTTGACGGCACGGCCGTAGCCGCGCCGCGCGCCGCGCATTTGCGCCAACGCCATGTTTTCTTCGATGGTCAGGTCTTCGCAGGTGCCGGCCATCGGGTCCTGGAACACGCGGGCCACACGGCCGGCGCGCGCCCAGACGGGCTGGCGCGTGACGTCCACGCCATTGATGTCGATGCGGCCGGAATCGACCGGCAGGTCGCCTGAGACGGCGTTCAGGAACGTGGACTTGCCGGCGCCGTTGGAGCCGATGACAGTCACGAACTGGCCCGACGGGATGTCCAGCGACATGCCGCGCAAGGCGCGGGTCTCGATGGGCGTGCCGGCGTTGAAAGTAATCTTGAGATCTTTAGCGGACAACATTTCAGTACTCCATTGTGCAGTCGCAGCACCCGCGCCGCACGAGGCTGGCGCAGCTAGACCGGGGCCGCCGCGGAGCCGGCTTTGCCGGTCCGCCAGCGGCGCCCCCTTGAGGGGGAAGCGCCAGGGGCGCTTCGGGGGTGGGCATCAACTTTTCTTGCCGACCAGGCGGCGCTTGAGCATCGGGATGACCAGGGCGACCGTGACCAGCACCGCGGTGACGAGGTTCAGGTCTTGCGCCTTCAGGCCGATGAAATCGCTGTTCAGCGCCAGCGCGATGAAGAAGCGGTAGACGATGGCGCCGATGATGACGGCAAGCGTCGCCAGCACCAGTTTGCGCGACGGCAGGATGCTTTCGCCGACGATCACCGCGGCCAGGCCGATCACGATGGTGCCGATGCCCATCGAGATGTCCGAACCGCCTTGGGTCTGCGCGAACAGCGCCCCGGCCAGGGCGACCAGCGCGTTCGACAACGCCATACCGCCCAGGATCATGCGACCGGTGTTGACGCCCTGCGCGCGGGCCATGCGGCCGTTGGAGCCGGTGGCGCGAACGGCCAGCCCGGTCTGCGTGGCGAAGAACCAGTCCAGCGCCAGCTTGGCCAGGATCACGATCACGATCAGGATCAGCGGGCGGGCGACGTAGTCGGAAATCCAGCCCGGCTGCAGGATCGTGAAGACAGTGGGTTCGGTGATCAGCGGCACGTTGGGCTTGCCCATGATGCGCAGGTTGACCGAGTACAGGGCGATCATCATCAGGATGCTGGCCAGCAGATCCATGATCTTGAGCTTCACGTTCAGCCAGCCCGTGACCAGCCCGGCGGCCGCGCCGGCGAAGGTGGCGATGATGGTGGCGGAAAACGGATCGGTGCCCGACGCGATCAGCGTGGCACAGACGGCGCCGCCCAGCGGGAAGCTGCCGTCAACGGTCAGGTCGGGGAAGCGCAGCAGGCGAAAGGAGATAAACACGCCCAAGGCCACCAGGCTGAAGATCAGCCCGATCTCCAACGCGCCTAACAACGAGAACAATGACATGGGTCAAATCCAATCAGGGTAAGGAAGGTGCATATTAAAGACTTGAAACGTCGGATTTCTTGCGTTTGGGGGTCAGTTTTACCCCAGCTTTCGCAATAAACGTTTCCCGGGCCGCCATTTTCGCTTGTTTCCTGCCAAAGCGTCTCCTCGCGTGTCGGCAATGCCGCAAGCGGAGTCGTAGAAGACCGTTCAGGGAGCAAAAACGCCCGGTGCGGCACGCGCCGCGTTGGCGGGGCACCCGGCAATTCAAGACCAGCAGACTGCGCCGGGCCGCGAGCATCTTGTGAACGCTGCCGCCCTGAAGACCTGGGGGTAAGGCAAGACACCGAAAAAACCTAACAAAAACCCCGCGCACGCCGGATAGGCGTGGCGGGGTCCACGCGGAACCGCTTTACTTCACAACCACCGCGGCCGACTTGATGATGGCGTCCGACAAGGTCACGCCTTGCTTGGCGGCAGCGCCCGGATTCACGTACAGCTCAAGCTTCGAGATGGTTTCCGACGGGATCGCGCCGGGCTTTTCGCCCTTCAGGATGCGAACGACCACCTTGCCCGTCTGCACGCCCAGGTCGCGGTAGTTGATGCCCAGGGCGGCGATGCCGCCGCGCTTGACGCTGTCGGTATCGGATGCGATCAGCGGGATCTTGGCGTCGTTGCCGACCTTCACCAGCGATTCGTAGGCCGACACCACGTTGTTGTCGGTGTTGGTATAGATGACGTCGACCTTGCCGATCAGGCTGCGCGCGGCGGAAGCCACGTCGACCGAACGCGGGGCGGCGGCTTCGACCAGGCTCATGCCGTACTTGGGCAGGATTTCCTGGAGCTTCTTCACGACCACGACCGAATTGGCTTCGCCCGGGTTGTAGACCATGCCCACGCGCTTGGCGTTGGGGACGATCTTCTTGATGAGGTCAACCTGCTTGTCCAGCGCCAGCAGGTCCGACACGCCAGTCACGTTCGTGCCCGAGGCGTCCATGCTGGTAACCAGCTGGGCGGCGACCGGGTCGGTCACGGCGGAAAACACCACCGGCACGTCCTTCGTGGCGGCCACGACGGCTTGGGCCGACGGCGTGGCGATCGCGACGATGGCGTCGGGCTTGTCGCCCACGAACTTGCGGGCGATCTGCGCGGCGGTGCCGTTGTTGCCCTGCGCGCTCTGGTACTGCCACTTCAGGTTCTTGCCCGCTTCATAGCCGGCTTGCTTGAGCGCGTCTTGCACGCCGTCGCGCACGGCGTCCAGCGCCGGGTGCTCGACGATGGCGGTGATCGCCACCGACTTCTGCTGCGCGGCCACAGGCGCGGCGATAGCCATCGCCAGCGCCATGGCGCCAACCGTCAGAAAATGTTTTTTTCCGATCAGCATACTAAGCTCCTTGAACCCTTGATCGTTGTTCGTTGGGGGTTGTCGTGGGGGTTTCGTGGGGGGTTTTTATGGAAGGTTTTTGTGGTTATGGCCGCATCGGCGGCTTCCCGCCTGTTTGGCCAGCCATAAAGCCGTATAGTCTAACTTGCCGCCACGCAAAATAACTTGGGGGGAATCCCTGAAATGGTGCATGCCGCAACCCGGATGCCCCACGCCGGGGCACGCGGCGCCAATATACTAAACCGGCGCGGCCGCCCCTTCCCGGCAAGCCGCCGCCGCATCCAAAGGCCCACACCATGATCAAACGCGCTCTAGGCCGTTCCGGCCTGCAAATCCCCCCGCTCACCTTTGGCGGCAACGTCTTCGGCTGGACCGTCGACGAAGCCGGCACATACTCGCTGCTGGACGCCCTAGTCGACGCGGGCCTGAACTTCATCGACACCGCCGACGTCTATTCGCGCTGGGTCCCGGGCAACCAGGGCGGCGAATCCGAAACACTGATCGGAAAATGGCTCAAGCGCTCCGGCAAACGCGACCGCGTGTTGATCGCCACCAAGGTCGGCATGGAGATGGGGCCCGACGCCCGCGGCCTGGCGCCCGCCTACATCCGCCGTTCGCTGGATGCGTCGCTGGCCCGCCTGCAGACTGACCATGTGGACCTGTACCAATCCCACAAAGACGATCCCGACACCCCGCTGACCGACACGCTGGCGGAATACGCCAAGCACATCGAATCCGGCAAGGTGCGCGCCATCGGGGCCTCGAACTACACGGCCGTGCGCTTGTCCGAAGCGCTGATCACGGCGGAACGGCACGACCTGCCGCGCTATGAAAGCATCCAGCCCGAATACAACCTGTACAGCCGCGAACCCTTCGAATCCGGCCTGCAGAGCCTGGTGAAAACCCAGCAGATGGGCACCATCAACTACTACGCGCTCGCCAGCGGCTTTCTTAGCGGCAAGTACCGCAGCGCGGCCGACGTGGGCAAAAGCGCACGCGGTCAGAAGATTGTCGACACGTACCTGAACGACCGGGGGCTGCGCATCCTGAAGGCGCTGGACGAGGTTTCCGAGGACGCCGGCTGCACGCCCGCGCAGGCCGCGCTGGCCTGGCAGATCGCGCAGCCCGGCATTACCTCGCCCATTGTCAGCGCCACCTCGATCGCCCAGCTGGACGAACTGGTCAAGGCCGCCAGCCTGACGCTGACGCATGACCAGCTGGCCAAGCTCAGCCAGGCCAGCGAGTGGCGCTAGGCATCAGAAGCGCTGGGTCAGCGTGACCAGCGCGGCACGGCCTTCGCCATAGAAGACCGAGTTGTAAAAGCCCATGGAACGGTAGTACTTCTTGTCGGCCAGGTTGCGCACGTTCAGTTGCAGCTGCGTCTTGTCCGAGAAGTTGTACTGCGCCATGACGTCGAACAGCGCATAGGGCTTCTGCACGATCGAGCCGGATTGCAGGCCGTAATAGGTCTGCGCGCTGGTCTGGCTCTGCCACCGCACGCCGCCGCCCACCGTCAGCTTGTTCCAAGCGCCCGGCAAGCGGTACGCCGTGCTCAGCTTCAACAGCTGTTCGGGCTGGGTGGTCTGCACCTTCTTGCCGGTGTTGTCCTTGGACTGGCGGTACGTATAGCCCAGGAAGATATTCCAGCCCGGCATCACCTCGCCGGCCACCTCGGCCTCGAAGCCGCGCGTGCGGGTCCCGTCAAGGATGTAGTACCAGCCGTCGTCGTGGGCATAGTCGTAGCCGCCGTACTCGGCGACGTCCTTCTGGTCGGTCTGGAACACCGCCACGGACGCGTTCAGGCGGCCGTCCAGGTACGATGCTTTCAGGCCCGCTTCGTAGTTGTGGCCATACGCCGGCCCCGCCATGTCCCACGTCTGCGTCTTCACCATCTGCGGCTGGAAGATGTTGGTATAGCTGGCGTAGGCGGTGTAGGTGTCGTTCAGGTCATAGGTCACGCCCACATACGGCGTGACCTCGGAATACGTGTGGGAATAGCCCGTCACGCCCCAGCTTGTCTCCGTGGATTCCCAACGCGTCCAGCGCGCACCGGTCAACAGGTGCAGGCGGTCGGTTAAGCCCAGGCGCAGCGTGCCGTAGACGCCCGTCTGCTCGTTGCGGTTGGTCTGCGACAGCGCCAGGATGTCCCAGTTCGGCGCGGGCCAGTCGCCCGTCCAGTTCTTGACGTCGGGAATCGGATAGGTCGCCTGATCGGACGTGTCCCAGCTTTGGTTCCACGCCTTGATGACCGAATGCGAAAAGCCCAGGTTGAACTGGTGGCGCCGGCCGAAAGCGTTGAAGTCGCCGTCCATGGAGCCTCCGACCACGTCCTGGTCGCTGCCGCCCACGAACTTGCGCAGCAGCGGCGGCGTCGAGAAGCCGTCGATGGTTACCGGCACGTCGGACGTGAACAGCAGCGGCGCGTCGAACTTGTTTTCCAGGCGCGTGTAGGACAGGCGCGCGTTCCAGCCGTTGGCGAAGCCGTGGTCGATCTGGGCGAAGTACTCGTGCGAATCCGTGTCCCAGCGCGACCATTTGGCACCCATGGCCTGCCCCTTGGGCCAGTCGATCGGCTTGCCGTTGGCGTCCAGCGCCGGCAAGCCGCCCCAGCTGATGCCGCTGGGACGTGTGCGCTGCACCGAGCCGCCGACGCTGATCGTGGTGGCGTCAGCCACGTCCGCCTCGATGATGCCGTAGAGCACATCGCGCTTTTTCTTGTAGAGGTCCATGGTGTCGCCGCGCCGTTCCTTGGCGCCGACGATGCGCCCGCGCACCGAACCGGATTCATTGAACGGCGTGGACAGGTCCACTTCGCCGCGATAGGTGTCTTCGGTGCCGGCCGACAGCTTGATGTCTCCCTGGAATTCGCGCGTGGGGCGCTTGCGGATGAAGTTCACCGATCCGCCGGGGTTGCCGGTGCCGCTCATCAAGCCGGTCGCGCCGCGGATGATCTCCACATGGTCGTAGATGACCGGGTCCAGGTTGCCGTCGCCGAATTGGTAGATGCCGTTCAACGGCTTGACCACGCCGTCGAACTGGAAGGTATCCATGGAAAAGCCGCGCGAGTAATAGCTCAGCCGCTCGGACTCCGCCTGCTGCACGTTCATGCCGGTGGCGTTTTCCATGACATCGCGCACCGACGTGATGGACCGATCGTCCATCTGCTGGCGGGTCAGCACGCTGGTCGATTGCGGCGTCTCGCGCTGCGACAGCACCAGGCCGTTGGCCGAACGCATCCAGTCGGCGGTGTACAAACCGGTGCCTTCGGTCGTGGCGCCCGCCCCCAGCACCACCACCGGCGCCAGCTGGGTCGCCTGCTGGCCATCCACGCGCTGCACGAGGTAATCGCCATCCGCCCGGCGCACCGCCTCAAGCCCGGTGCCGGCCAGCAGGGCGGCAAAGCCCTGGTCCACGCCATAGCCGCCCTGCAGGCCGGCAGTCTCCATGCCCTCGGCCAGCGCGGGGTCGAAAGACAGCAGCACCTGCGTCTGCTGGGCAAAGCTGGACAGCGCCGCACCCAGCGCGCCCGCGGGCACGTTCACGCTGTGGCGGGCCGCGGCCGCGGCGCCCGAGGGTTGGGCCTGGGCCGGCGCGGGCGACAACGCGGCGCCGGCCATCGCGGCCAGCACCAGCGCGGCGAACGCCTTGACGCGCAGACCCGCCGGCGCGGCGGGATGGGAAGGGAAAAAGGGCAGAGACATTTCGTTGGGTTCCAGGCGAAGTAATGTGTTGCTTCACCCGTATGCCAATCGAGAATGCAAAAGTGACAGCGTGGCGCGCAAAATTCTTTGCGCTTACCCTCGCGGGCCAA
>NZ_DBHKZA010000033.1:31135-58085 GCF_057314935.1 Achromobacter sp. | reverse complement strand
ACGCCCAACGCCAGCGACAAGGCCTTCAAAGCCTGGCGCCGGCCCCGCGACGGGGCCCGGTCCAGCACCGCCAGCCCGGCCTGCGGCTCGACCTGGCCGAATTGGCGTCCCAACATCTCCACGCGATCCCACGCCAGCCGATGCAGCGGGCTGGCGTCGATCCAGCGGCGACAGGCGGCGCCGTCCTCCGGGGTCGCCTCTTCGGCGCCCAGGCGGACGAACCAGATGCTGGCCTCGCGGATGACCGACTGCGGCAATTCGGCCCGAGCCGTGGCGCGCCGGCTCACCAGGCCGCCAGGCAGTGCTGCATGGCGCGCGCCAGGTATTGGCGCACGGAACTGACCGACACCTGCATGCGCTCGGCGATCTCGCCGTGACGCAGGCCTTCCAGCTGCGCCAGCAGGAACGCCTTGCGCACCTTGGCCGGCAGGCCGTCAAGCAGGCGGTCGATTTCGATCAGCGCTTCCAGCGCCAGGGCGCGGCGCTCGGGCGATGGCGCGAACGCGTCTTCGACCAGCGCCAGGCTATCCAGATACGCGCGTTCGATGTCGCGACGGCGGAACAGGTTGACCATCAGGCCGTGCGCGATCGTCGTCAGGTAGGCGCGAGGCTCGCGCAACGTGCGCGCGTCGTCGTCCCGCACCAGCACTTTCAGATAGGTGTCGTGGGTCAGGTCGGCCGCGTCGAACGGGCACCCCGTCTTGCGGCGCAGCCAGTCGCGCAACCACGACTGGTGCTGGATGTAGAGCCCTTCGACGGGCGCTGGGGAACCGCTTTGATTCATGGCATTCGACGGACCGGAAAGCAGATTTACCAATGATAACGATTATCAATAGTAATCTGAATCCGGTCCGCGCGAGTGCATTAATCCAGCTTGACGCCGGAATCCTTCACGACTTTTGCCCAGCGATCCACCTCACTGTCGACGAACTTGCCGAAATCGGCGCCCGTCAGCGTGGGGATCGACGACCCGTTGCCGGCCCAGGTTTCCTTGATCTTCGGCGTGTTCAAGGCCTTGGTGATTTCCACGGCCATCTTGTCGACGGCCTCTTTCGGCGTGCCCGCCGGCGCCCAGATCGCGTACCAGGTCGACACGACGTAGTTGGGCACACCGGCCTCGGCGGCGGTCGGCACGTCGGGCAAGGACGCCGAGCGCTCGGTGGCCGCCACCGCCAACGGCTTGATCACCCCTGCGCGGATATGGCCGGACGACGACCCCAGGCCGTCGAACGCCAGGTCCACCTGCCCGCCGATCAGCGCAGACAGCATCGGACCCGCGCCCTGGTAGGGCACGTCCACCAGCTTGATCCCGGTCTGCATGGCGAAGAGCTCGCCGGCCAGATGGTGCGTGCTGCCTTTGCCGGCCGTGCCGTAGTTGATTTCACCGGGATGCTTCTTGGCGTAGTCGATGAATTCCTGCAAAGTCTTCACGGGCAGCTTGGAGGCGTTGATGACCACCACCTGCGGCGGTTGCGCCACCAGGGCGACGGGCACGAAATCCTTCTGGATGTTGTAGTTCAGGCTTTTGTACAGCGAGGGAGCCAGCGCGTGGTGCGCGCCGCCCATGAAGAAGGTGTAGCCATCGGGCCGCGCTTTGGCGGCCACGCCTGCGCCCACGGTGCCGCCCGCGCCGCCCTTGTTGTCGATGACCACTGCCTGACCGAGCTGCGTGGTCAGTTGCTGGGCCAGCGGACGGGCGAACGTGTCGGTGCCCCCGCCTGCGGGGAACGGGACGATCAGGGTGATGGGGCGCTCGGGCCATTGCGCGGCGGCGACCCCGCCGAAACCCAGGGCGGCCACGGCGAACACGGCCGCGGCGGTCTTGCGATATGTCATGTTGTCTCCTCTTTGCTGCATCATGGGGACGGCGCGGTTTTGTGCGTCTCGTCTCTTGAAATTCTTATGGAATGAAGCTGCCAGGACGGCGTTGCGTTGGGTGGGGATGGACCTCCTTGGATAAAAAAATGCCGGCCCATCGGGACCGGCATCCTGGCAGGCGTCAAAGCGCCTTGTAGGTTTCGCGCAGCACGTTCTTTTGCACTTTGCCCATCGTGTTGCGCGGCAGTTGGTCAATGATGTGCACGCGCTTGGGCACCTTGAAATTCGCGATCCGCGACTTCAGCTCAAGCTGCATGGCGCCCGCGTCCAGCGACACGCCGTCCTTGGGCACCACCACGGCCACCACGGCTTCGCCGAAGTCCGCGTGCGGCACGCCGATGACGGCCGATTCCGCCACGCCGGGCATGTCGTCGATCAAGGTCTCGATCTCTTTCGGATAGACGTTGAAGCCGCCCGAGATGATCAGGTCCTTGCTGCGGCCCACGATGGACAGGTAGTCGGCCGGCACGTCGCGCCCGGCGGATTCCCCGCCCCAGCGGCCCACGTCGCCCGTCTTGAACCAGCCGTCTTCCGTGAATTCTTCACGGGTCTTTTCCGGCATGCGCCAGTAGCCCGAGAACACGTTGGGTCCGCGCACCTGCACGTTGCCGATTTCACCCGGCGCCAGCGCAATGCCCGCGTCATCCACCACCCGCACCTGCACGCCCGGCAGCGCGCGTCCGACCGTGCCGGCCAGGCGCTCGCCCAGTTTCGCGTCGTAGGGGTTGGACGTCAGCATGACGGTCTCGCTCATGCCATAGCGTTCCAGGATGGCGTGGCCGCTGCGGGTCTTGAAGTCGGAAAACGTTTCGGCCAGCAGCGGGGCGGACCCCGAGATGAACAGGCGCATCCTGGCGCACACGGCCTGGTTGAAGCGGGGGTCCGCCAGAAGTCGCACGTAGTACGTCGGCACCCCCATCATCACCGTGCTTTGGGGCAGGTAATGCAGCGCCTGGTCGGCATCCAGCTTGGGCAGCCAGATCATCTTGGCACCGGCCAGCAACGCGCCGTGCGAGGCCACGAACAGGCCATGCACATGGAAGATGGGCAGCATGTGCAGCAGCACGTCGTCTTCGCGCCAGCCCCAGTACTCATGCAGCACCTGCGCGTTGGCGGCCAGGTTGCCGTGCGACAGCATCGCGCCCTTGCTGCGGCCGGTGGTGCCGGACGTGTACAGGATGGCGGCCAGGTCGTCCGGCTGGCGGACAACGGTCTTGAACGTCTGCGGCAGGCTGCCCGCGGCCGCAAGCAGCGTGCCGGTGCGGTCCTCGTCCAGCGTGTAGACGTGCGCGCAACCGGCCTTATCGGCGGCGCGCTGCACCCAGTCGCGGTTCTTGCTGGCGCAGACCACCACCGCCGGCTCGGCATTGCCCAGGAAGTATTCGATCTCGGATTCGCGGTACGCGGTGTTCAACGGCAGATACACCAGGCCGGCACGCAGCGTGGCCAGGTACAGCAGCAGCGCTTCGGGCGACTTTTCGACTTGCACGGCGACGCGCGCGCCATCCGGCAGGTCCAGCGACGTCAGCAGGTTGGCCAGGCACGCGGTGGCGCGGTCGATGTCATCCCAGGTATAGGCAAGGTCGGGCGTTTCCAGCGCGACTTTGCTGCGGTCTTCGGGAAAGCCGCCTTGCAGGACAGCATAGAGGTTGGCGTTGCTCACCTTGGTCAGTCTCCGGAAAAGGAAGGGTCTACGCCGGCCAGGAAGGCGCGCACGCCCTCCTTGTGGTCCCGGCTTTCGGCATAGGAGAAATAATCCTGATACTCGTCCTCGGTCAAGGCGCCGCCTTGGGCCAGCCTTGCGGACAAGCGCTTGTTGATGCGGGCGGCCAGCGGCGCGCCCTGGGCGATGCGATCGGCGCTGCGGCGCGCGGCCTCGGCGACCTGATCGTCCGCCACGATGCGGGTCAAGAGCCCCAGGCCCTGCGCCTCTTCGGCGCCGAACACGCGGCCTTCCAGCAGGATGGCAAGCGTGGCCGCGCGCCCGGCCAGCGCCAGCAGCCCGCGCATTTCATCGGGTGCCATGGGAAAGCCCAGGCGGTTGATCGGCACGCCGAAGCGCGCCGACGCGCCGGCGATGCGCAGGTCGCATTGGCTGGCGATCTCCAGCCCGCCGCCCACGCACACGCCTTCTATCTGAGCAATGACAGGATGCGGGCATTGCGCCACGGCCCGCAGCGCCGGCGCCAGGATGTCGCGGTGATAGCGTTGCACGCCCGCCATGTCGGCGCGCTGGGCAGGAAACTCGCGGATGTCCGCGCCGGCGGCGAAGTTGCCGCCCTCGCCGCGCACAATCACGCAACGCAGGGCATCGTCGGCGGCAAGCTGCGTGAATACGTCCTGCAGTTCGCGCCACATGCCCACCGTTATCGCGTTCAGGCGGCCAGGGTGCGACAGCGTCACCCAGGCCAGCGTGCCCTCGCGTTCCAGCCGCACGCGGCCCGTCACGTCTTCCGTCATGTCCCCTGCCCTTTTTCTTCTTGATGGATCGCGTCGCGTATCCCGCGGTCAGGCCACGCGACCCACGCTGCGGCTGACCTGCGGGCGGCCTTCGCCCAGCTTGGCCAGATTCGTGTCCAGCTCGTCCAGGTCGTACAGATAGTTGACCATCAGGCCGCAAGACTGCTTCAGGCCTTTCTGCGAGGTGTCGGCCGCCCAGTTCAGGCGTTCGATGCGCGCGCCGTTGCCCAGGTGGAAACGTGCCACCGCATCCAGCGGCAAGTTGTTCTTCATGGATTGCAGATAGCTGGCCGCCAGGCGGAAACCCGCGCGCTTGACCACGTCCGGCGTGCGGCCTTGCGCCGCCTTGGCCAAACGCGACACCCAGCGCTGCCCGTCCGGCACGCCTTCGCGCTTGCGTTCCTTGGCGCGCGCCTTGTCTTCACGCACGATGGCCTCGACGGCCTCGGCATCCAGCTTGCCCAGCCAATCGGAAAACCCCGGAATCGGCGACAAGGTGGCGAACGACTTCAGCTTGGGCAGTTCGTCCAGCAATTGCTCGACCACGCGCTTGAGCAGGAAGTTGCCGAAGCTGATGCCTTTCAAGCCCGGTTGCGTATTCGAGATGGAATAGAAGATCGCCCAACGCGCCTTGTCCAGATCCTGCGGCGGCAGCGTGCTGTCCAGCAGCACCTGCACGTTGTCGGCCATCTGGCTGGCGAACGCCACTTCCACGAAGATCAGCGGCACGCCCGGCATCTGCGGATGGAAGTAGGCGTAGCAGCGGCGGTCGGGCGACACGCGGCGGCGCAGGTCGTCCCACGACGTGATCTCATGCACGGCTTCGTAGAGAATCAGTTTTTCCAGCAACGACGCCGGCGAATCCCAGGTGAGCGGACGCAGCTCCAGCAAGCCCACGTCGAACCAGGCCGACAGCAGGCTTTCCAGTTCTTTGTCCAGGCTCTGGATGCCCGCGACCTGCTTGCGCCAGCGCAGCATGTCGGCGCGCAGTTCCACCAGGAACCGCAAGCCTTGCGCCTGGGCATTGAAGCGCTTGAACAAGCGCGTGCCTTCGCCGCCATCGCCCGCGTAAGTGGCGCGCACCTGCGCCAAGGCGGCCAGCATCAGCCGGCGGTCCTTGCCGTCGGCGGCGGCGTATTGCTCGCACCAGCGGCGCGCCAGCTTGTTCGCGGCCACATCCGTCAACCGGGCCTCGAACAGGCGCCGCACTTCGGATTCGCTGGGCAGGCGCCCGCGCTCCCACAGGCGGCCCAGCCGCGTCATCAGGCTGGCGCTTTCGGCGGCCGATGCGGCGTCGATCGCTTCGGCCTCGGGCTCAGGCGTGCGGGCGCCCCGCGCGGGCGCGAGATTGGCGGGTACGGACATGGGCGGGCTCCTGGATGACGATGGGATCGGATAACGCCGGATCGGCGGCGTCTTCATTGGCCAATGCGCGCAGCGCTTCCAGCTGCCGCATCAAATGGGTGTGCGCCAGCGCCTGCGCGGCGTCGCTGTCATGCGCCTTCAAGGCGGCGAAAATGGCCAGGTGTTCGGCGCAGGACTGTTCGATGCGCCCCGGCCGCGCCAGGCTGCGGTGGCGCGACAGGCTCAGCACCTTGCGCAGGTTGCCCACCATGTCCGTCAGCCACTGGTTGCCCGACAACGCCTGCACCGCTTCATGGATCAGGTAGTTGGTCTGGTAGTAGGCATCGATGCGGCCGGCCTTGGCGTGGCCCGCCAGTTCGGCGTGCAGCGGTTCTAGCGCCGCCAGTTCCGCGTCGCTGGCCTTGCGCGCGGCCTCGAAGGCGCAGCGCCCTTCCAGCATGGCCATCAGGGGGAAGATGTCTTCCAGGTCTTGCGTGGACAGTTCATTGACGAAGCAGCCGCGCCGCGGCTCCAGGCGCACGAGCCCTTCCGTGGCCAGCACCTTCAAGGCTTCGCGCAGCGGGGTGCGAGAGATGCCCAGCTCGCCGGCCAGCCGCATTTCGTCGATCCATTCGCCATTGCTCAGCGCACGCGCATGGATCATGGCGCGCAGGCGATCCGCGACTTCCAGGTACAGGGCTTGACGGACGATAGGTTGGCTCATGGGCGACGGCTTTGCTTGCACCGTAATTCATAATTATGAATAAGGCCATGATAGATCCCGGCGGGCGGAAAGGTAAACCCCCCTTCCGCCCCGTGACTACCCTAATAAGAATCCGGGGCCCCGCCCCTTAGAAATGCAGCACGCCATCCACGGCGTGGCGGGTCAGCGCCCGCGCCCAGCGGCGCGCGGGCAGGCCATATTTGGCTTCCACGACCTCGGCGCGCTCCAGCAGCTCCGCCGGCGTGATCGCCAGGCTCGGGCCCGAAAAGGCCAGCACGATCTGGTTGCCGGCGTCGACTTCCGGCAGCAGCACCACGCGGTCATCGAAGGCCTTGGACAGGTTGTCGATGTTCTTGCCGAAACTGTCGTGGCGTCCGAACAGGTTGACCGCCAGCACCCCCACGTCACCCAGCACGCGGCGGCAGTCGCGGTAGAACTTCACGCTGTCGCGCACCGGCCCTTCGGCCGCGGCGTCATACAGGTCGACCATCAGGACCGGGCAGCGTCCAGCGTTCATCGGATCCGCCACCCAGGCGCCGGCATCCGCGTGCTCGACCTTCAGCCGGTTTTCGCCCGGCAGGCGGAAGAACATGTGGCAAGCCGCCGTCACGCGCGGGTTCCACTCCACCGCCAGCAAAGGGCTGCGCGTGTGCTTCACGCAGAACCGCACGAGCGACCCCGCGCCCAGGCCCAGCATGCCGATGGCCTCTTCCTTGGGCGGTTCCAGGAACAGCAGCCAGGCCATCATCTGCCCGGTGTATTCCAGCACCAGCTCCGACGGGTTCTTGATGCGCATCGCGCCCTGGACCCATTCGGTGTTGAAGTGCAGATAGCGGACGCCGTCCACTTCGGACAGCGTCGGCTGGTCCAGTTCAGAGGGGAAGTTCGATTTATTCATGGCGGGATTGTAGGTCGGACGCCGCCCGGCGTCAGGCGGCCCCGCCCAGCCGCGCACCGCCCATGCCGCGCAGCCCCATCAGGCGGCGGACACGGCTGCCTCCTGCTCAGCCGCGCCCTCCCAGATGCGCTCCAGCAACTCCGCGCAAGACGCCTCGGCATGCAGGCAGGCCGACAGGCGCAGCACCCGCTTCAGGTACAGGTGGGCGTCGCATTCCCAGGTCACGCCCATCGCGCCATGCACCTGAATGGCGTTGTGGGCGGCGCGACGCCCTCCCTCCACCGCCAGCAAGGGCACGTACAGGCTGTCGCGGTCCGCCGACGAATCCCCGGCATCGTGCGCCGACGCCGCCGCCATGCCGGCAAGGCGCGCGTCATCCAGCGCCATCCAGTCGTCGGCCAGGCGATGCTTGATCGCCTGATTGGCGCCGATGGCGCGGTCGAACTGGCGGCGCTCGCGGGCATGGGCCGCGGCCATGTCCAGCGCGGCGGACGCGGCGCCCAGCAGTTCGGCCGACCGCAGCAGAGACAGCCGCGTCCGCAACCGCCGCCATGTGCCGGCATCGACAGACAGATCGATGCGGTCCAGCAATTCGGGCCGCGCCACCTGCACCACCGGCATCGACGGGTCCAGGCCCGCCGCGCCGGGCACCGGCGCATACCGCTCCAGCCGCAACGTCCGCGGACCGATGTTGCGCACGGCCAGCGCCGGCACGCCTTCGCCCGCGCCTTCGAAAAATGCCGACCCGTCCGGGCGCAGGGCGGCGTCGGCGAAATAGGCCTCGCCTTCCATCATCGCGCGCGTCCAGTGCGCGGGCGCGCCATCGAGGCCGGCCTCGCACAAGGTGGGCAGCACGACCATATTGGCCACCAGCGGCAGGCTCACCAGATGCCGCCCGGCGGCTTCGGCCACGATCCAGGCCTCGCGCAGGCCCAGTCCCAGCCCGTCGGACGCCGCAGGCGCCAGCAGCGCGGGCCAGCCTTGCGCCGCGATGTCGCGCCACAGGGCAAGCCGGGCATCGGCCGACCGGGCGGCCGCGCCGCGCGCGACGGCAGGCGGGTGGCGATCAGCCAGGAAGCGCTGAGCCGCGTCTTGCAGCATGCGCTGGTCTTCAGTCAGAGGCAATGTCATGTCAACCCTTGGGCAAGCCCAGCATCTGCTCGGCGATGATGTTCCGCTGGATCTCGGACGTGCCGGCAAGAATGGTTTCCGCACGCGACCACAGATAGGCATGCGCCAGCGCCGCCGATTGCTCGTCGGCGCCCTCCGCCAGGCAAGCCGTTTCGCCCAGCAGTTGCATCGACAGTTCCAAGAGGCGCTGGTGCGCCTCGCTCCAGTGAATTTTGGTGGATGAGCCTTCCGGGCCGGGCGGATCGCCCCGCATGGCGGCGCTTAACGCGCGCTGCGATTTCAGCGCCAGCACGTGGCTGTCGGCCGCCAGCCGCGCCCACTTGTGGCGCACGGCCGCAGATGAGGCCGGCACGTGCCCGTACGCATCGGGGCGCAGCGCCAGGCGGCGCACCACGGCCAGCTCCTGGGCAAAGCGCACCAGGCGCGGAATGAAGTAGGTGCCGCGCTCGAAGCTGGCCGCGGCCATCGCCACCTTCCAGCCCTGGTTTGCCTCGCCCAGCAGCAGGTCCTGCGGCACGAAGACGTCCTCGAAGAACACCTCGCAGAATTCGGCTTCGCCCGTGATCTGCCTGATGGGTTCCACCCGCACGCCCGCGCTGCGCATGTCCACCAGCAGGAAGCTCAGGCCGCGGTGCTTGGGCGCCTGCGGATCGGTGCGCGCCAGCACGAAGCACCATTGCGCGCGGTCCGCGAACGACGTCCAGATCTTGTGGCCATTCAACCGATAGCCGCCCTCCACGGCATCTGCGCGCGTGCGCACTGACGCCAGGTCGGAACCAGCCGCTGGCTCTGAATAACCCTGGCACCAGACCTCGCGGTTGGCCAGGATGCCAGGCAGGAAACGCCGCTTCTGCGACTCGGTGCCGAAGTGCAGCAGCGTCGGCGCCAGAATGCCGTGGCCGATCAGATTCACGCCTAATGGCGCGCCGCAGCGCGCATGTTCTTCATGGAACACGGCCTGGCGCGACAGCGGCAAGTCTTGCCCGCCGTATGCCTTGGGCCAACCCAGGCCGGACCAGCCATTGGCGCACAGGGTGTCCTCCCAGGCCCGCCGGAAATCCAGGTCGCGCGGCGCCGCCCCGCCCGGCCAATCCCGGGCGAAGCGGGCGTAGGCCGAAGCCAGCCAGCCGCGCAGTTCCTGGCGGAAGGCGGCGTCATCCTGCGCCGCGTTCTCCAATCGACTCATTCGTACTACTCCAGGCGGATGTTGGACTCGCGCGCCACCTTGGCCCAGGTGGTCACGTCTTGCCGGATGAAAGCGGAAAACGTCTTGGGATCGCTGCCGATGATGTCCAGCCCCAGGCCCACGAACTGCGCCTTCACGTCGGGCTGCTCCAGGATCTGCGCCAGGTTCTGGTAGAGCTTGTCGATCACCGGCTGCGGCGTGCGCGCGGGGGCCACCAACCCCAGCCACGGCATGGCCGAATAGCCCGGCAGGCCCGACGACGCCACCGTCGGCAGATCCGGCACCGAGGCCGACGGCCGCGTCGTGGTCACGGCCAGCGCGCGCAGCTTGCCGTCCTTGACGAAGGGGCCCGAAGACGCCCAGGCATCGAACATCACCTGGATGCGTCCTGCCACCAGATCGTTCAGCGCGGGCGCGCTGCCCTTGTACGGGATATGGGCCATCTGCGTGCCCGCCATGCTGTTGAAGAGCTCGGCTTCCAGATGCGTCGAACTGCCGGTGCCGACCGAGCCATAGCTGACCTTGCCCGGGTTGGCCTTCAGGTAGGCGATCAGCTCGCCCACGTTCTTGGCCGGGATCGACGGATGCACTTCCAGCACGTGCACCACCGAGGCCACCTGGCTGACCGGCGCGAAATCCTTGATCGGGTCGTAATTGACCTTGGCGTAGATGCTGGGCGCGATGCCCAGCGAAGACGCCGCCATCAGCAAGGTGTAGCCATCGGGCTCGGCCCGCGACACGTAGTCGGACGCGATCATCGTCCCGCCGCCCGGCTTGTTCTCGACTATCACCGTCTGCCCCAGCTTCGCGGTAAGGCGCTCGGCCAGCAGCCGGCTCATGATGTCCGCCGCGCCGCCCGGCGAGAACGGCACCACGATGCGCACGGGACGGGTGGGATACGGATCCTGGGCAAGCGCCGGGTTCGCGACGCCGATGCAGGCCAGCGCGACGCCGGCCAATAGTCTCTTCATCATGCTTGTCTCCTCCTGGGGATACGCTGCGCGTTGTTGCGTGATTGCGTGTTCGCGCTACGGGGTTGCGGGCAGGATCAGCGCGTCCAGCACCGCGACGCCTTGTCCCGCCTCTTTGATCAGCAATGGATTCACTTCAATTTCCGCCACTTCCGCCGGCGCCGCAAGCAGGGCATTGCCCACCGCCACGATGCTTCGGCACGCCGCCGCCAGGTCGGCGCGGGGTTTCCCCCGATAGCCGTCCAGCAGCGGATAGGCCTTGAGTTCGCGCAGCATCTGCAAGGCGATGTCCTCGTCGACAGGCAGCAAGCGGTGGCTGGTGTCCTGGTACAGCTCGGTCAGCACGCCGCCCAGGCCCACGGTCAGGACGGGGCCGAACACCGGGTCGCGCGTGGCGCCCACAATGATCTCGGCCACGCCGCGCTCCATCTTCTGCACCATCACGCCGTCGATGCGCGCATCGGGCTGCGCTTGGCCGGCAGACTGGAGCACGTGGCCGCAAGCCGCCTGAACCGCCGCGTCGTCGGCCAGCCCCAACGCCACGCCGCCGGCTTCCGTCTTGTGCGCGATGTCCGCGCTCAGGATCTTCAGCGCAACGGGGTAGCCCGCCGCGCGCGCGTGCACCACCGCTTCGCCGGCATCGCGCGCGGCATGCGCCGTCGCCTGCGGCAGTCCGAAGGCGGCGACATAGGCACGCGCATCGACTTCGTTGCAGGGCAGCGCCGGCACGGGGGCCGCCTCCAGACGCGGCATCGGCGCGTTGCGCCTGGCGCCGCGGGCCTCGCACCACAACAGGTACGGTGCCAGCGCGGATACGGCTTGCCCCAGGTCTTCGAACACGGCGACTTCCGCCTCGCGCAAGGCGGCGCGGCTTTGCGCCAGGCCGGTATCGATCGCGACGAACAGGCGCGAGTGCTGGCGCGAGGCCTCGGCCAGCGCATCCGCCATGCGGTCCAGCATGTAGCCCGGGGCATAGACCACCACGGCGTCGATCGCGTCCGTCGTCGCCAGGGCCTGCAGCACGGTGCGCACGAAGTCAGGATCGTTGACGACATTGCCCGTCACGTCCACGGGGTTGCCGACCATGCCGTAGTCAGGGATGCCGCCGCGCAGCACGGCTTGAAGGGGTTCGGGCAGGTCGGGCAAGTCCAGTCCCGCGCCGATGAACTTGTCGGCCAGGATCGCGCCCAGCGCGCCCGACATCGTCAGCACGGCGACCCGTTTGCCTGCGCTGCGGTGGCGCAGCATGGCCAGGCTGGCCAGATGCGCCATCTGCGCGAAATCCGACGCTTCGATGACGTTCAACTGGCGGAAGGCCGCCGCATACACGCGCCGATCCCCCGCCAGGGCGGACGTGTGGGAGCGCACGGCCTGCGCGCCCTTCTCGGTGCTGCCGGCCTTCAGCGCGATCAGCAGCTTGCCCTGGCGTTCAAGTTCGCGGCAGGCGCGCACGAAGCGGTCGCCGTCGCGCAACTGCTCGATGTAGCCCAGCACGATTTCCGTCTGCGGATCGGCCGCCAGGTATTCCAGGTACTGCGAAAAATCCAGGCACGCCTCATTGCCGGTATTGATGAAGTGCGAGAACGGCAGGTCCAGCCTGCGCGCGATCGCGTACACCGCCGCACACACGTTGCCGCTTTGCGTCAGCAGGCTGACGACGCCAGGGCCGGCTTGCGCCGGCGCCGTCTTGAAGACCGAAGCGAACGCCGTGTGCGCCTGCGTGTTCAGGTTCGCAAAGCCCATGCAGTTCGGGCCGGCCACGGCCATGCCGCTTTCGGCCACGAAGGCTTCCAGTTCGTCCTGCAAGCGCGCGCCGTCGCCGCCCGCTTCGGCAAAGCCCGCGGCATAGACGATGGCGGCGCGCACGCCTTGGGCGTGGCAGCGGCGCAGCATGGGCGTGACCTCGGCGGCGCCGATGGCCAGCACCGCCAGATCCACCGGTTCAGGCACGGCTTCGATGTCCGGCCAGCAGCGCTTGCCGAACACTTCCTGGTACTTGGGGTTCACGGGAAAGATGCCGCCGGCGTAGCCGAAACGGGTCAGGAGTTCCAGGGGCATGCCGCCAATGCGTCCGGCATTCGCGCTGGCGCCGATCATGGCGATGGACCCCGGGTTCAGCAGGCAATCCAGGGCCGTCCTCATGCCGTTTCGCCCTTCTTGTTGCGTTGGATGGCCTGGGCCAGCCCGCGCTCGCGCACCGCCTGGAACTCCTCGCTCAGGTGCGATAGCTGGTGCGTGTCGAAGTGCGCCGACAACGCGGTGCGGAACCCCTGTGCGTCCGCGGTGCGGTTCAGCGACCGCTTGATCAGGCGCAGGCCGAACGGCGGCGCCTGGGCGATCCGCCGCGCCAGCGCCAGCGTCGCCTCGTCCAGCTCGGCCTCGGGCACGACGCGGTTCACCATGCCGATGCGCAGCGCTTCCTGCGCGTCGACCTTCTCGCCGGTGTAGAGCATTTCCTTGGCTTTGCGCAGGCCCATCACCCACGGATGGATCAGCACTTCGGTCGCGGCCGCCGCCAACGTGTGGCCCACCGGATCCGAAAAATACGCGGTGTCGGAGCACACCACCAGGTCGCACATGTTGGCGATCATGAAGCCGCCGGCGACGCAGGCGCCCTGCACCTGGGCGACGGTCGGTTTCGGAAAGTCCCAGATGCGCAGGCAATACCCGTAGTAGCGGCGCGACTCGTAGTCCCAGCGCTCTTCCACCGTGAAGTCGGCGCGCTTGGCCTGGGCCTCCTTCAGGTCGTGGCCCGCCGAAAAATGCGCGCCACGCCCGGCCAACACGACGACGCGTACGGAATCGTCCTGCTCGGCGCGCGTCAGGGCGTCATCCAGTTCGTCCAGCATCTGCTGGCTTTGGGCGTTGCGCGCGGATTCGCGCGCCAGGCTGATGCGGCATACCGAGTCAAGCTGCTCGACGGCCAGGGTGGCGTATTCCATAGTCTCCTCGTCTCTTGCTATGTCCGCGCTCGACACCGGCGCGGATCGACTGGATTGAATTAACGCACCCTAAATCCTAGAATACAAAATATTCAAACATTATTTCCCACAATATGAACAAATTGACCGCCACCGATGGCACGCAAAGCATGCGCCGCGCGCTAGGGCTGCTGCGTGTGCTGGCCCAGCACCAGGAAGACGGCATCGACCTGCAGGGCGTGATGGGCGCCACCGGCCTGGAACGGTCGACCGCGCACCGGCTGCTGAGCTGCCTGCTGGAAGAACAGTTCGCCGAACGCGACAACAAGACCCGGCGGTACCGGCTAGGCGTGGATTCCATGCAATTGGGGTTTGCCGCGCTGCGGCGCACGCCCTTGCTGGACGCGCTGCGGCCGTTCGCGCAAAAACTGGCGCGCCTGTCCGGCGATACCGTATTCCTGGTGATCCGCCAGGGCGACTACGCCTTGTGCCTGTTGCGGGAAGCCGGCTCGTTTCCGGTAAAGGTGTTCACGATCGACCAGGGGGAGCGGCGTCTGCTGGGCGTGGGCGCCGGCGGCCTGGCGCTGATGGCCAGCCTGCCGGACGAGGACATCGCGTCGCTGTACGCCCGCCACGCGGCAAGCTATGCGCAGATCGGCGTTTCCAGCAGCGCCTTGATGAAGGCCGTGAAGCAGACGCGCACGGCCGGCTATTCCGAGATCGTGGATACGATCACACCGGGGGTGTCGGGGGTCGGGGTGGCGTTCCCGGTGTCGGAACTGACGTGGGTGGCGTTCAGCTTCGGGGCGATCAGCAGCCGCCTGGATGGGCCGCGCCGGGTGCAGATGGGCGCGCTGCTGCGCGCCGAATGCCTGGCGTGGGCCCAGGACTATCTGGGCCACGCCTGAGGCGGCGCGTTCCGCCGTCGGCGGCGGAACGCGGTCGAGTCAAAGCGCCTGGACAGCCGGCGCTTAAATGCGCTCGAAGATGGCGGCGATGCCTTGCCCGCCGCCGATGCACATCGTCACCAGCGCGTAGCGCCCGCCCACGCGCTGCAGCTCGTGCAACGCCTTGACGGTGATGATCGCGCCAGTGGCGCCGATGGGATGCCCCAGGCCGATGCCGCTGCCGTTCGGATTGACCTTGGCCGGATCCAGCTTCAGTTCACGCGACACGGCGCATGCCTGCGCCGCGAAGGCTTCGTTGGCTTCGATGACGTCCAGCTGGTCTACGGTCAGGCCGGCGCGCTTGAGCGCGGCTTGCGTGGCCGGCACCGGGCCGATGCCCATGATGTCGGGGTCGACGCCCGCATGGGCGTAGGCCACCAGACGGGCCAGCGGCTTGATGCCGCGCTTGGCGGCCAGCGAGGCGTTCATCAGCACCACGGCGCCAGCGCCGTCGTTCAGGCCCGAGGCGTTGCCCGCCGTGACCGTGCCGTTCTCTTTCTGGAAGACCGGCTTGAGCGTGGCCATGGTGGCCGCCGAAACATCGCGGCGCACGTGCTCATCGGTGTCGAACACGACTTCGCCCTTGCGCGTCTTCTGCACCACCGGCACGATCTGGTCGCGGAAGTAGCCGGCGTCGATGGCGGCTGCGGCGCGACGATGCGATTCCGCGGCCAGCGCGTCCTGGTCCTGGCGGCTGATGCCGAACTTGGCCGCCACGTTTTCGGCGGTAACGCCCATGTGCATGCGGCCGAACGGATCCGACAGCGCGCCGGTCATCATGTCGAGCATGACGCTGTCGCCCATACGGGCGCCCCAGCGCTGCGACGGCACGATGTAGGGGGCACGGCTCATGCTTTCGGCGCCTGCGCCGATGGCGATCTCGGCGTCGCCCAGCAGGATGGTCTGCGCCGCCGACACGATGGCCTGCAGGCCGGAACCGCACAGGCGGTTGACGTTGAAGGCGGGCGTTTCCTTGGCGATGCCGGCGTTCATGGCGGCCACGCGCGACAGGTACATGTCGCGCGGCTCGGTATTGATGACGTGGCCGACCGCGACATGGCCGACCTCGTCGCCCTTGACGCCGGCGCGTTCCAGCGCGGCGCGGATGACGGTGGCGCCCAGGTCGCACGGCGGCACATCTTTCAGCGCGCCCCCGAAGTCGCCGATGGCGGTGCGGACGGCCGAAGCGACGATGACTTCATTCATGGTGTTTCCTCCTTGTAATGCGTTCCATCATACCGCCGGCCTGCCCTGCCCGGATGGCTCCGCGCGTCAGGCGCGGGGCTTGCGCGCGGCGCGCTGCGCGATGAAGGCGCCCACCGCCTCCGCGTGCGCGTCGGTCTTGTGCGCCAGCGCCTGGTACGCCGCCGACAGCTCCAGCAAGGTATCCAGCCGCACATGCTGGCTTTCGCGCAGCAGGCGCTTGGTCAGCCGTACCGCATCGGGCGAATTCGCCGCCATGCGCGCGGCAAGCGCCTGGGCGGCGGGCAGCAGCTCGATTCCCGGCACGACGCGCGACACCAGCCCCCAATCCAGCGCCGTGCCCGCGTCGATGGCGTCGCCGGTGAACGACATTTCAGCCGCCCGCGCCGACCCGATCAGCCGCGGCAGAAACCAGGCGCCGCCGTCGCCGGGCACGATCCCCAGCTTGACGAAGCTTTCCGCGAAACTCGCCCCTTCCGCAGCAATGCGCACGTCGCACATGCAGGCCAGATCGCAGCCTGCGCCCACGGCCGGACCGTTGACGGCGGCGATCGTCGGCACCTCCAGCGCGTGCAGCGCCAGCGGCAGGCGCTGGATGCCATGGCGATATTCCTGGCGCAAGGCGGCGCTGCCGACCTCGGGGCCGATCTGCCGCTGCATGTCGTTGATGTTGCCGCCAGACGAAAACACGTTGCCCGTCGCCGTGAGTATCAGCACGCGCACGGCCGGGTCACGCTCGATGCGGGCGAACGCAGCCAGCAACTGGTCCACGATGCCGCTGCCGGTCAGCGCATTGCGCGTGGCCGGGTCGTCCAGCGTCAGCGTCACGACGCCGTCCGCGCTTTGCTCGTAGTGCACGAGTTCCGTCATCCCTGTCTCCCCCTGTCGAATATGCCTGGTCAACCGCCGTGCGCGGCAGACCGCTGCCGCCAGCGTAGGCGCGGCGGCGCCCGTCGTCCAATATTCGTTTTTGCGCTGGCGATACGGAATCGGTATCGGAAATCCCAAAAATAATATTGGACGGGCGCCGCCGCGCTCCGGGATAGTGGCCGTCAGCGCCCCCATCAGTGGGCCCATGACGGGGCCGGCGCGGCACCGGAGCCCCCATGATCGATATGCTGGAACTCACCGCCATCCCGCCCGGGGATGAAGCCCTGCGCGCCGAGGTGCGCGCCTTTCTCGCCGACACGCTGGACGGCCTGGAGCCTGACGAGCGCGCTCGGTCCTGGATGGGATTCGACGCGGCGTTCAGCCGCCAGCTGGCTGAGCGCGGCTGGCTGGGCCTGACCCTACCTCGAGAACACGGCGGCGCGGCGCGCGGGCACTTCGCGCGTTTCGTGCTGTCGGAAGAATTGCTGGGCGCGGGCGCGCCGGTGTCGGCGCACTGGATCGCGGACCGCCAAAGCGCGCCGCTGATCCACAAGTACGGCACGGCGGCCCAGCAGGCGTTCTACCTGCCGCGCATCTGTCGCGCCGAAGCGTTCTTCTGCATCGGCATGAGCGAACCCGGATCCGGTTCCGACTTGGCCAGCATTCGCAGCCGGGCCGAACCGGTCGCCGACGGCTGGCGTCTGAACGGCAGCAAAATCTGGACGACCAACGCCCACCGCTCGCACTACATGATCGCGCTCGTGCGCACTTCCGGCACCGCTGACGACCGCCACCAAGGG
Organism: Achromobacter sp.; assembly: GCF_057314935.1. Classification (NCBI taxonomy): domain Bacteria; kingdom Pseudomonadati; phylum Pseudomonadota; class Betaproteobacteria; order Burkholderiales; family Alcaligenaceae; genus Achromobacter; species Achromobacter sp. The sequence goes on along the minus strand of NZ_DBHKZA010000033.1, from coordinate 40,752 downwards.
CTGTCGCAACTCATCGTGGACCTGGCGCTGCCCGGCGTGACCATCCGTCCCATCCAAGACCTGGCGGGCGACGCCCACTTTTCGGAAGTGTTCTTCGACGACGTCGAACTGCCCCACGACGCGCTGATCGGCGAAGCGGGCGCGGGCTGGGCCCAGGTGAACGCCGAACTCGCGTTCGAGCGCAGCGGCCCCGAACGCCTGTATTCCAGTATCGCGCTGCTCGAATGCTGGTTGACGCATTGTCGCGGCCTGTCGGACAACGCCAGCGACCGCGCCACGCTAGGCAGCATCCTGTCTCAGATGGCGGTGCTGCGCGCCATGTCCCTATCGGTGGCAGGCAAGCTGGCGGCCGGCGGCAGCCCCGCGACGGAAGCCGCGCTGGTCAAAGACCTGGGCACCGAACTGGAGCAACTGATTCCCCGCCTGATCGGCGACGCGCTGGGCCGCCGTCCCGACGTGCCGCCGCCGTTGCCGCTGCTGCGCACGCTGACGTACCTGGAACAGGTGGGCCCTACCTTTTCCTTACGTGGCGGCACGCGTGAAATACTCCGCGGCATCCTCGCCCGCGGCCTTGGCCTGCGATAAGGACGACCATCATGGACACTCTGCTTGGCGACGCCGCCGAACGCCTGTTCGCCCAAACCTGCACGCCCGCACTGATTCGCGGCATCGAACAAGGCCAACCGGCCGCCGCGGCATGGCAAGCCTGCGAAGACGCCGGCTTTGCCGACGCGCTGGTGCCCGAAGCGCAGGGCGGCGCAGGGCTGGACCTGCGCGATGCGCTGCCCGTGTTGCTGGCGGCCGGCCGCCACGTCTGCCCCTATCCGATCGCGCACACGATGCTGGCGCGCGCGTGGTTTGCCGGCGCGGGCCGCGCGCGGCCGACGGGGTCGATCGCCATCGCCCCGCACAGTCTGGCGATCCAGGGCAAGCGCGTAGTGGGCGCCCACGTGCCGTGGATTCGCGTGGCGGACAACGTTCTGGCGCAGATCAACGGACAAGCGTGGCTCTTGCCCACGCGAACCGGGCATGTCCAGCCAAACGGCGTGCATGGCAGCCTGGACGGCGAAGCTTCGTGGGCGCTGGCCGACGCGCAATGCCTGGGCAGCGGCAGTCCGCTGGACGAACCGGCGGCCGCCGCCTATGCGGGCTTGATGGCCGGCGCCATGGACCGGGTGCTCTCGCTGACGCTGGACTACGCCAACACGCGGGCGCAGTTCGGCAAACCCATCGGCCGCTTCCAGGCGGTGCAGCAGCAGATCAGTGTGATGGCCGAACACGTCTGGGCCGTCCGCATGGCGGCGCAATTGGCGTTTCAGGGGCCGGGCGGGCGGCCGCAGGCGATGCTGGCGGCACTGGGCAAGGCGCGCGCCAGCCAGGCGGCGCCTGTCGTCGCCGACATCGCGCACGCGGTGCATGGAGCCATCGGCATCACCGCGGAATACGACTTGCAGTTGTACACCCGGCGGCTGCGCGAATGGCGCCTGGCGAGCGGGTCGGAATCCTATTGGCACGAACGTATCGGCGCCCATGCGCTCGCCAGCGGCGCGGATGCCCTGACCTACCTGCGCACCGCACTCTGCGCCCGGGGATGACAGGCTGATACCGGAGGGATAGCACGGATGTCGCAGCCGATACGCGCGCCGTATCATCCAGGGCAACCATCCTCCCGGCCCGCCCTCATGGATTTCCGCCATCTACAGCAGTTCCTGGTTCTTGCCGAGACGCTGAACTTCCATCGCGCGGCGGAAAAGCTGCACATGTCGCAGCCCCCGCTGTCGGTGTCGATCCGCAAGCTTGAAGAGATGGTCGGCGTGCCGCTGTTCGTGCGCGGCCGCCAAGGCGTGCAACTGACCGAAGCGGGCCTTGCCGCCCTGGATGAAGCGCGCCGCGCCCTGTTCCATGCCGAGCAGTTCCGGCTGGCCGCGCGCGCCGGCGCCGCGGGCGAAGGCGGCACAGTGCGGATCGGTTTCGTGGGGTCCGCGACGCACGGCATCCTGCCGCGCATCCTGCCGCTGTTTCGCCAACGCTATCCCGGCGTGACGGTCGTGCTGCGCGAAGCGACCTCCATCCGCATCATGCAGGACCTGGCCGAAGACACGCTGGAGGTCGGCATCGTGCGCGTGCCCGTGGCCATGGGGTCGAACGTGCGCCTGGCCCCGCTGACCACAGAGAACTTCGCGCTGGCCGTGCCCAAGGGGCATCCGCTGGCGCGGCGCGGCCGCATCCGGCTGACCGACCTGGCTGACGAGGCGTTCATCATGTACACCGCGACGGAAGCCGCGGGCTTGCGCATGGCGGCGATCAACGCCTGCCAACTGCGCGGCTTCACGCCCCGCATCACGCAGGAAGCGGTGCAAGTGCAGACTCTGCTGAGCCTGGTCGAAAGCGGACTGGGCGTGGCGCTGGTGCCCGCCGGCAGCCGCCGCCATCCCGGGCCCAATGTGGTCTACAAGACGCTGGCCGACTTCCCCGCCGACGCCTCCATCGGTATTTCGCTGGCATGGAATCCCGACACGGAGCGCAGCGCCGCGCGCAACCTGCGCGAGATGGCCAGCCAGGCGTTCCGCGACAAGCCCGCCAAATATCCGGTGCCGCGCTTGCGGCAAGGTGGCCGCCAGGCTTAGGATGGAGCATGGCCGCGCCACGGCACCCCGCGGGGCTGGGCGTGCGGCGCGCGGTCCAAAGTTGAACCTTGCCAGCGATTCGGGAGCACATCGTGAAGACAGTTGCTGAGATTCTCAGGGAAAAACCGAACCAGTCCGTCGTAACGGTTTCACCGGACTCGTCGGTGTACGACGCCATCAAGACCATGGCCGAGCGCAGCATCGGCGCGGTGGTGGTCGTAGAGGGCGATACCGTGCTGGGCATGCTGTCCGAGCGCGACTACGCCCGCAAAGTCGTCCTGCAAGACCGCTCGTCGCGCAGCACCAAGGTGCGCGACATCATGACGGACTCGGTCTATTACGTGGGTCCCGGCGATACGCGGGAGCACTGTATGGCCATGATGACCGAACGGCACTTCCGCCATCTGCCGGTCATCGACAATGAAAAATTGATCGGGCTGCTGTCCATCGGCGATCTGGTCAAGGACGTCATGAGCGAACAGAAGTTCATCATCCACGAACTGGAACGCTACATCAGCGGCGGCCACGCCTGACGCCCTTGCCGCGGCGCCAATGGCCAAGCGGCGGGCTAGCCCGCCGCCAGGATCCGCGCCGCCGGCACGATCAGCCCCAGCCCGGCGGCCAGCAGCAGCACGAAGACCATGCGCTTGATGGTCTTCATCGACCCGGCCGAGCCGTAGCGGCGCGCCACCCAGGTCACGGCGATCACGACCGGAAACGCCTGCACGCTGAGCCAGAACGACGACGCCATGAACGCCCCTTGCCCGGTCACCATCGCCAGGCGCACCACGGCGTTCAGCGAAAACAACACCAGCAGGCTGTTGCGGATGGAAGCCAGCGGCAAGGGCTGACGGTACAGGTGATAGACCATCGGCGGCCCGGCGCTTGAGAACAAGCCGCCCAGCACGCCCGATATCCCGCCGAAGAACACGAATGACGCCTTGGACGACATCCGTTCAAGCGGCTTGGCCCGCGCAACCAGCAGGACGGCGCAAGCCAGGATCGTGACGCCCAGCAGCAGTTGCAGCAGCACCGTCGTCGACCCGCTGATCCAGGTCAGCACGGCCACGCCCACGCCGACTCCCACCAGGCTGGCCGTCATGGCCGGCCCCATCAGCGACCAGTTCACCTGCGGCTTGGCGCGCGCCAGCGTCACGGCCGCATTCACCAACGACAGCACGCTGACCACGTTCGCCACTTCGGACACCGACGCCAGCTGGAACACGCCGGACAGGCCCAGCAGCACAAGCCCGAACGCAAAGCCGGTCATGGTCTGGGCGTAGGTGGCAAGCGCCACGCAGGCCAGAAACAGCAGATGTTGGGAGATGCTCATGCGCAGGGGATTTCGGGGACAGCAGGCACGCAGGGCGTGCACGGCGGGGGCTTTCCAAGGCGGCGATGATATCACCGGGGGTTCAGCGCCCGGCTCGGCGCCGGAGGAGCCTTAATCACATATCTTGTCACAAATGGAAGCGTCCCTGCACCCCGCCCCTGACTGACTGCCGCTATTCTTGCCGCCCTGTCAGTCCTTGCCGGTTAGACCTCGCCTGAATGACGCCCAAACACACCACGATCAATACCGTGACCCTGACCTGCTCGACTTGCGGCAGCGCTCAGTTCACCAAGTTGGCCCCCAACGAATACCGCTGCAACCACTGCCACGCCCTGACGCTGGTGGAGGATGACGTCGCCCAGCGGCTGGAGAAGATCCTGCGCGGCATGCAGCAGCCCAGCCCGGCGCCCCAGGTCAAGCCCGCGGTGCTCGCGGCCATCGGGTTGACCGTGGCGGCGGTGATCGCCATTCCCCTCGTGGCCTCGCTGTTGAGTTCCGGCCGTTCGCCGGTGCCGCAACGCCTGGTGCAACCGCCGCCGATCGATGCCTCGCTGGTCAAGCTGACCGACGTGCGCGAGGCGCAGCAGCGCGGACGCAAGCAGCTCGTCATGATGATGCGCAACGAGACCGGCAAGAAGATCGACGCGCCGCGCGTGACGGCCACCTTCTTCCAGGGCGAATTGACGCTGTCGTCGTCCTGGGGGTCGCCGTCGGCGCGTAGCTTGCAGCCGGGCGAATACGCCCCCGTGCTGATCTCGGTGCCGGACAAGGCCTATAGCCGCTACACGCTGGAAGTCGCCACGCCCTCGCCTGCGCGCGGGAAGAACAACGATGTCGCGCCCAGCAAGGTGCAACTGGTGCGCAACGACGGGTCGTACCGGCTGGTGGGCCTGCTGAAGAACCAGGGCGCGAAAGAGGCCAACAGCACCCAGATCACCGTCATCCTCTATGGCGACGACGGCGCAATGATCGGCACGGGCAACGGCTACGCCACTGCCAGTCCCCTGGCGCCCGGCGCGCTGACGTCGTTCGACGTGCACTGCGAGATGCTCGGCGACGGCAACGTCGCGTCCTACGATTACATGGTGCAAAGTGAAAGCTGACCGCCCCGAAGCGAAACCCCTGTCCTGGCCGGCCAAGGCCGGTCTTGCGCTGATCATCCTGGCCGCGATCGGCTTCGCGCTGTACAAGCACACCCCCGTAGGGCCCTGGGCCAAGCAAAAGTTCGCGCCCGCCTCCGCCCCCGTAGCCTCGGCCTCGCCCAAAGAAGACACGCCCAAGGAAACAGGCCCTGCCAGCCGCATGGTGCGGGTCAGCCCGGCCAATGCCCGGGTCATCGACCAGGTGCGCCTGACCACCGAAGAGCTGCTGGACCCGGACTTTGCGCTGTTCGACCCGAAGGCGTTCAGCCTGTCCGCGCCGCGCCGGCTGCTGGACGAAATCGAGCGCCCCGTCCTGTATACCGAACTCGTCAACACCAGCGACACCTACGTGGCCCTGTCGCCGCGGGCGAAGATCGCCGTGTTCGATGGGTCGCGCGCCGTGGACTTGCGCCAGGACTGGGAACTGCCCACCCATCTGTATCCGGGCGAGCGGGTGCCGGTGGCGCTGCCGGGCGGCCGCTACGACCGCGTGACCGAGATGAAGGCGGATTGGCGCCCCGCCAAGCGCGCCGCGATGCCCGGCCCCCGTCCCAAGCTGGCCGTCACGGTGGAGAACACCGAGGCCAACATCGGCACGGGCACCCTCAATTTCAGCTACCGCTTCCGTTACAAGTACGTCACCGTCCACGGCCGGGTGCGCAACGAAGACCAGGCGGAGGTCGACAATGTGCGGGTCTGGATCAGTTTGTACGACGCGCAGGACCAATTGTCCGGCGCCACCTTCAAGGAACTGCGGCTGCCCAAGCTCAAACCGGGCGAGAGCGCGCCGTTCGAAGCCCAGGTCAAGCAATATGGCGGCAATTTTGCCCGGGTGGGCCTGGTCTACGACGCCGTGGCCCGCTAAGCCCGGAACCGGCGGCGCCTCGGCGCGCCTCAGGAAAGGCGGCTCCCTGGGCCGCCTTTTCCATGTCCGCCCCGTGCCGTCGGCGCGCTCGCCGTCGCCCGCAAGCAACAGCTATCGGGCCAGGTCTTATATAAGATATAAGACATTTGCTTGCGGCCCCCTCTTCCCTCTACAATTCCGCCAACAACCCTTCTTCCAACCCGACTTTGAGCAGGCCTCACATGCTGGATAACTACCGCCAACACGTTGCCGAACGCGCGGCTCTGGGGATTCCCCCGCTGCCCCTTACGGCTAAACAAACCGCTGAACTGATCGAACTGCTGAAGAACCCGCCCGCAGGCGAGGAGCAGAATCTGGTCGAACTGCTGACCTACCGTGTGCCGGCCGGCGTGGACGATGCCGCCAAGGTCAAGGCGTCCTACCTGGCCGCCGTGGCGCTGGGCAAGGAAGCTTGTGCGCTGATCAGCCGCGCCAAGGCGACGGAACTGCTGGGCACGATGCTCGGCGGCTACAACATTGGCCCGCTGGTCGACCTGCTGGATGATGCGGAAATCGGCACCATCGCCGCCGATGCGCTGAAAAAGACCCTGTTGATGTTCGACGCCTTCCATGACGTGAAGGAAAAGGCCGACAAGGGTAACGCCAATGCCAAATCCGTCCTGCAAAGCTGGGCGGATGCCGAATGGTTCACCAGCCGTCCGGAACTGCCGGAAAGCCTGACCATCACCGTCTTCAAGGTGCCGGGCGAAACCAACACCGACGACCTGTCGCCGGCGCCTGACGCCACGACCCGCCCCGACATCCCGATGCACGCCCTGGCGATGCTGAAGAACAAGCGCGACGGCGCCGCGTTCGAACCGGAAGAAGACGGCAAGCGCGGCCCGGTCAAGTTCATTGAATCGCTGAAGGAAAAGGGCCACCTGGTCGCCTACGTGGGCGACGTGGTCGGCACCGGTTCGTCGCGCAAGTCGGCCACCAACTCGGTGCTGTGGTTCACGGGCGAAGACATCCCCTTCGTGCCGAACAAGCGCTTCGGCGGCGTGTGCCTGGGCAACAAGATCGCCCCGATCTTCTACAACACGATGGAAGACGCTGGCGCGCTGCCGATCGAGCTCGACGTTTCCAAGATGGAAATGGGCGACGTGGTCGAACTGCGCCCGTACGAAGGCAAAGCGTTGAAGAATGGCGAAGTCATCGCTGAATTCGAAGTGAAGTCCGACGTGCTGTTCGACGAAGTGCGCGCCGGCGGCCGCATTCCGCTGATCATCGGCCGCGGCCTGACCTCGAAGGCGCGCGAAGCGCTGGGCCTGGCCCCCTCGACGCTGTTCCGCCTGCCCAAGGATCCGGTCGACACGGGCCGCGGCTACACGCTGGCCCAGAAGATGGTCGGCCGCGCCTGCGGCCTGCCGGAAGGCAAGGGTATCCGCCCGGGCACCTACTGCGAACCGAAGATGACCTCGGTCGGCAGCCAGGACACCACCGGCCCGATGACCCGCGACGAACTGAAAGACCTGGCTTGCCTGGGCTTCTCGGCCGATCTGGTGATGCAGTCGTTCTGCCACACCGCCGCCTATCCGAAGCCCGTGGACGTCAAGACGCACCACACGCTGCCGGAATTCATCAGCACCCGTGGCGGCATTTCGCTGCGTCCGGGCGACGGCGTGATCCACTCGTGGCTGAACCGCATGCTGTTGCCCGACACTGTCGGCACCGGCGGCGACTCGCACACCCGTTTCCCGATCGGCATCTCGTTCCCGGCCGGTTCGGGCCTGGTCGCCTTTGCCGCCGCCACGGGCGTGATGCCCCTGGACATGCCGGAATCGGTGCTGGTCCGCTTCAAGGGCAAGCTGCAGCCTGGCGTGACCCTGCGCGACCTGGTCAACGCCATCCCGCTGTACGCCATCAAGCAAGGCCTGCTGACGGTGGCCAAGCAAGGCAAGAAGAACATCTTCTCTGGCCGCATCCTGGAAATCGAAGGCCTGCCCGACCTGAAGGTCGAACAAGCCTTTGAACTGTCGGACGCTTCCGCAGAACGCTCGGCCGCCGGCTGCTCGGTGCACCTGAACAAGGAACCCATCATCGAGTACATCAACAGCAACATCGTGATGTTGAAGTGGATGATCGCCAACGGCTACGAAGACGAGCGCACCCTGGGCCGCCGCATCAAGGCCATGGAAGCCTGGCTGGCTGATCCCCAGCTGCTGGCTCCGGACGCCGACGCCGAATACGCCGCCGTCATTGAAATCGACCTGGCCGACGTGCACGAGCCCATCGTGGCCTGCCCGAACGACCCGGACGACGTCAAGACGCTGTCGGAAGTCGCCGGCGCCAAGATCGACGAAGTGTTCATCGGCAGCTGCATGACCAACATCGGCCACTTCCGCGCGGCTTCCAAGCTGCTGGAAGGCAAGCGCGACATCCCGGTCAAGCTGTGGGTGGCCCCGCCGACCAAGATGGATGCCACGCAACTGACTGAAGAAGGCCACTACGGCGTCTTCGGCACGGCCGGCGCACGCACGGAAATGCCGGGCTGCTCGCTGTGCATGGGCAACCAGGCACAAGTGCGCGAAGGCGCGACCGTCATGTCGACCAGCACCCGCAACTTCCCGAACCGCCTGGGCAAGAACACGAACGTGTACCTGGGTTCGGCAGAGCTGGCCGCCATCTGCTCGAAGCTGGGCCGCATCCCGACCAAGGACGAGTACATGGCCGATATGGGCGTCATCAACAAGAGCGGCGACCAGATCTATCAGTACCTGAACTTCGACAAGATCGCCGACTACAAGGACGTGGCGGACGTGATCGAGGTGTAAGCCTCGGCGGGGCCTGCGCCCCGCGTCCGCATCGGCCAGCGCTGACTGGCCGGCATCACGGCCCCGGAGCAATCCGGGGCCGTTTTTCATGGGCGCCCATGAACACGCGCCGGGCTATTTCGGGGACGGAACTTTTCTCGCGATACGTTTTCATACAATCGCGGTACCTTGTGACACCTGCCCCCCGGACGCGGCATCCCGCCCGCGCCCCCAACCCCCAGGAGGACGCCTGCCAATGACCCGGCTTTTGCTGCCGCCGCTGCTACTGCTGGCGCTTGCCGGTTGCGCCACGGCGCCGCCATCGAACCCCGAGAACATTTGCGCGATCTTCCGCGAAAAGCCGGACTGGCACGACGCCGCGCTGAAAGTGCAGAAAAAATGGGGCGCGCCCGTCCCAGTGCCCATGGCGATGATGTACCAGGAGTCCTCGTTCAAGCAGGACGCCGTGCCGCCCCGCTACTACTTCCTGGGCATCATCCCCTGGGGCCGCGTCAGTTCCGCCTACGGCTATGCGCAAGCCAAGGACGAAACCTGGGCCGACTACAAGAAAGAGGCCGGCGGCTGGGGCTCCAGCCGCGACAACTTCGCCGACGCGCTGGACTTCATGGGCTGGTACATGAGCAAGTCGCAGCGCATCAACGGGGTCTCGAAGTGGGATGCCTACGGCCAATACCTGAATTACCACGAAGGCTGGACCGGCTACCGCAACCGCAGCTACGACCGCAAGGCATGGCTGAAGACGGTGTCGCAAAAGGTGCAGGCGCGCGCGGAGAAGTTCACGTCGCAGTACAAGAGCTGCGAGTCGGATCTGACGCGGGGGGGATGGTTTTGGTGAAG
>NZ_DBHKZA010000033.1:0-31035 GCF_057314935.1 Achromobacter sp. | reverse complement strand
TTTTTCACGCATGCCGGCTCATGCCGGTCGCCATCAGAAGTCCATGCTGGCCGACAGCAGGAACGTGCGCGGACCGCCCAGGACCAGGTAGCCGTTGCCGGGATACCCGCCCACCGACGACCAGTAATTGCGGTTGGCGATGTTCTCCACCCGAGCGCGCAGGGTCACGACGTGGCCGTCGACGTCCATCATGTAGCGCAGGCCAGCGTCAAAGCGGGTCCAGCCCGGCACCTTGAGCGTGTTGGCATCGTTCGCGTAGGACGATCCGGTGTAGACGACGCGGCCGTCCACGGCCAGGCCCTGGACGCCAGGAATGTCCCATTCCACGCCCATGTTGGCCTGGAAGCGCGGCACGCCGATCACGCGGTTGCCGTCCAGCGACGCCGTGCCGGTCGAGCGCTGCTCGGCGTCCAGCCAGGTCAAGCCGCCCAGTACGCGCACGCTCTTGATCGGTTCGCCATAGACGGTCAGTTCCGCGCCCTGATGGCGGTCCTTGCCCGAAGTGGTCAGCTCGTTGCTGGCGTTGTACATGGCGCGCGGCTTGTCGGTGGAGAAAAGCGCCAGGCCCGCGCCCAGGCCGTCGCCTTCGTACTTCACGCCGATTTCTTTCTGCTTGGACACGTACGGCTGCAGGCTTTGGCCGACGTTGGGCACGGGCCTGCCGTTCGCGTTGGCAGGCGCGGTCGGTCCTGCAACCAGCGCTTCGATGTAATTCGCATACAGCGAAACGCTCGGCGCCACCTTGAATACGATGCCGGCGGCAGGCGAATTGCGGCTGGCGTCATAGGCGCCGTTTTCCTTGCCCGTGTTGTACGCGTAGTCGCGCTGGGACAGCCGCTGATGCCGGATGCCCAGGGTCAGCAGCACCTTGTCGTCCAGGAACGACATCGTGTCGCCGAAGGCGTAGCTGCTCATCCGCGTGCGCCCTTGCAGCGCAGGATTGTCGATATCGTTGCCCCGCAACGCGCCGGCGCTGAAGGCGGGCTTGTCGTAGGACACCGGATCGTAGATGTTGGTCGCAAAGGTGTTCGCGTAATCCATGATGTAGGCATTTTTCTTCTTCAGGTCGAAGAAGGATGCCGACACGACAAACTCGTGGCCGACCGGACCCGTGCGCACCTTGGCGCGCAGACCCAATTCGCCCGTGTTGACGCTGTCCTCGCGGGTATTGTCGAAGCGGTAGAAATTGCCCGCGCCCGTGCTGCCGTTGGTCAAAGTCACGTTGCCCAGCGAGTTCGCTTCGTCGCTTCGGCGGAAACCATAGGCGGCCCAGCCGGTCAGCTTGTCGCTGAAGTCATGTTCCGCGCGCACGGTGCCGAACAGGTCGCGCTCGTTGGAATAAGACCACGGCTGCGCGTAGTTGGAGCTGGCATCCGGCGCGTCGGGCACGCTGGTCACGCCCGCGCCCATCGTCACGTTCGGACGCGCGCGTTTCAACTTGTTTTCCTGCCAACCGATATCGCCGGACAAGCGCGTATCGGCCGAGCGCCAGTCCAGGCCCAGCGACACCAGGCTGGTGCGGGAGTGTTCGTCATCGATCGCCGTGTCGCCGCTGCGCTGCGCCGCATTCAGGCGGATGCCCGTGCTGTCATCCGGACCGAACCGGCGGGCGATATCGGTGGACACCTGGAACTGGCCGCCGCTGGAAATGCCAGTGGTGACGCGGGTCAGCGGCTCGTTCGGCGCGCGCTTGGGCACCAGATTGATCACGCCCCCGATGCCGCCGCCGCTGGGCGTCGCGCCCGTCAGGAAAGCCGACGCGCCGCGCAGCACTTCCACGCGCTCGAACAGTTCGGTGGCGATGTACTGGCGGGGCAACAGGCTGTACAGCCCGTTGTAGGCCACGTCGTCCGAGCTCAGGATGAATCCGCGAATGAAGTAGGACTCCTGGAAATTGCCGAAGCCGCGCGCCACGCGCACGCCAGAGTCGTTCTGCAGCACGTCGCCCACGCTGCGCGCCTGCTTGTCCTGAATCAGCTCGTTCGTGTAGCTGGTGATGCTGAACGGGGTGCTGAGGTTGTCTTGCGTGCCCAGCACGCCGACGCGGCCGCCACTGGCGACCTGCCCGCCCGCAAACGGCGCGGCCAGCCCGCCGGCCGACGCATCGGCGCTGGCCTCGACCTTGATGGCTTCCATCGACACGACGGAGCCGTTGGAGGCGGCGGGTTGGGCTGCAGTTTGGCCGTAGACGGCGCCCAGGCATGGCAGCGTAGCGGCCACGCAGGCAAGAGTTCTGATTTTCATATCGGGATCGAGAGGGGCAAGAGAAGCGCGTCGCTGCGCGAAGAAACGCAAAATCCCGATGGGTCACGCACGGAAAACGGCTGATCAGACGTACCACCGCAAGGCCGGAACGGCCTTGCCGAGCCCGTTCACCAAGGGGTCTTGAGGTCTTACGGTGGAAATGTTATCAAACAGAGAATCATTATCATTACGTCCCCAATATAGAAAGGCGGTTCGTTGCCGTCACGCAACAAACGCCCCTCACGGCGGCAGGGTCAAGCCGCCTGGTCCTGCCGCAACTGTCCGAAGTCGCCGGCCTCATAGGCGGCCAGCGCGCGAATCAGGCCGCGCTGGCTGGCCATGACGATCGGACCATGCCGAAAGACGGGTTCGTCCACAGCGGGGCCTGCGATCAGCACGAAATGCGCGGGCGCCGTTCCCGCCATCAGCAACAGCACGCCTTCGTCGTCGTCGGACGTCGCGGATGCCGCCAACGCAGCCCCTTCGCGCAGCACGGCAAAATCCGGGTCCCCGTCCTGCCGCTTCGGCAAGGGCGGCGCCCCATTCCGACGATGGCGGGCGCGCACGCCGAGTTCGCCCTGCACGGCGTAGATCCAGGCGTTCCAGCCGGGCGGCAGCGAAAACAGCTGGGCTGCGCCCGGGCGCAGCCAGCCGTCCAGGATCATCAGCGCTTGCGGGGTGGCCAGCGGCGACTGCCAGCCGCCATGGCTGCCCGCCACGACGCGGACGCGGCCGGCGTCCGTCTGAATGACCGGCATCTCCCAGGCGCGCAACAGCGACGCCGCCGGCGGCAGCGTCTTCAACCGGTCCGGCAAGTTCAAGGCGATGCGCAGTCCGTTCAAGCGCGCCGGGCCCGCCGGCTGCTGCGTCCGCAGGATGCCCGTGCCGGCGACCGTCCAGTGCAGGTCGCCCGCCCTCGCCTCATGGTCGTTGCCCCCGCTGTCCCGGCATTGCATGACGCCTTTGGCGTCTTCCAACAGCAGCGTGGCCGCGCACAGCCCGGCATGCGGCAAAGGCGCGGCCGTGGGGCCGGTCATGATGAAGTGATCCACCATGACGACGGGCGACGGACTATGGGAAAAATCGGTATGCAGGAACTGGCGGAGGGTGCAGGCCTCGCCCTCTGACCGGGGCTGGCTGGCAACGACGCTACTGAGATGGATAGTCAAAAAGTGCTGCCTGATGAGGGAGTGACGCTAGGGCCTGTCCACGCGAAAAGGAAGCTTCCTTTGCGCGTGGACAGGCCCTAGCTGACGCGAAGCTTATGGGTTCCCCGGAACCCGCGCAATCCCTCATTTCCCCGCATCGCGCCGACGCCCGGGCGTGCTCAGTCCAGCTTGATCTGGTTCGCCCGGATCACCGCGCCCCAACGTTCGCGGTCTTCCGCGACGTACCGGTCGGTCTCGGCCTGACCGCGCGGCGCCTGGATCACCAGCCCCAGCGTCTGGAAGCGTTCCCGGAAATCCGGCTGCGCCATGACGCGGGCAACGGCGTCCTGCAGGGTCTTGGCCTCGGCGGCCGGTGTGGCCAGCGGCACGGCCACGCCGAACCACGTCGCCGCGCGGAAGCCCGGAAAGCCGCTCTCAGCGACGGTGGGCACGTCCGGCAGCACGGGCAGCCGCTCGGCCGTGGTCACCGCCAACGCCTTGATCTTGTTTTCCTTCACCAACGGCAAGGACGTGCTGATGACGTCAACCATCAATTGCGTGTCGTTGGCCATCAACGAGCCGAGCGCGGGCGCGCTGCCGTTGTAAGGGATGTGGGCAATGTCGATGCCGGTGCGTGTCTTGAGCAATTCGGTCGCCAGCTGCAAGGGGTTGCCGATCCCGACCGACGCATAGTTCAACTTGCCGGGGCGCGCCTTGGCATAGCTGACGAACTGCGCCCACGTCGTGGCAGGCACCTCGTTGTTCGCCACGACTACCAGGGGCAACTCGGCCACCACGGATAGCACGCGGAAATCGCGCGCCGCGTCGTAGGAAATCTTCTGATAAAGCATGGGGTTGAGCACCATGCTGGCATTGCTGGCCAGGAACAGCGTGTAGCCGTCGGGCTGGGCACGGGCCACCTGCGTGGCGGCGATCATGGTGTTGGCGCCCGGTTTGTTTTCAACCACGACGGATTGGGAAAGCTCGCGCGACAGGCGTTCGGCCAACACGCGCGACAACTGGTCGGCGGCGCCTCCGGGCGTGTAAGGCACCACCAGCTTCACGGGCCTGTCGGGGAATGCCGCCAGGGCTTGCGGGGCGCCGGCAACGCCCACCAGTAAGGCGGCCGCGGCGCGGCCGAACCAACGATTCATCTGCAACATGCGTGTCTCCCGAGTCTTTACCGACTCTTGTAATGGGTACTGCCTGAAGGGACTGCACGACGGTATTGAACGACGGCGGTGGCGGGCTTTCGCAATGGCTGCACACGCCGCTATACCTTGCGTGCGTGACCCTCCCAGAATTCCGCCCGCAGGCGGCGCTTGGCGATCTTGCCGTTGTCATCGCGCGGGAGCGCCTGCCGCATTTCCAGCCCGCGCGGAATCTTGTAGCGGGCGATCCGGGACGACAGCCAACCCATGGCGTCTTCCAGGTCCAGCACGGCCCCGGGCGCGGGTTGGACCAACCCCAGCAGGCGTTCCCCGAACTCCGGGTCCGGTACGCCGAAGACCGCGCAATCGGCCACGCCGGGGTACTGCATCAGGTGGTGTTCGATTTCCGCCGGATAGATGTTCACGCCGCCCGAAATCACCAGATCCGATTCGCGGTCGCACACGAACAGATAGCCGTCCTCGTCGACGTACCCCAGGTCGCCCAACCCGATCAGGCCGTCGCGCTCGACCGCCTGACGGGCCTCGGGATGATTGCGGTAGGTGAAGTCGGCATAGGCCGGCTGTCGCACGTAGATGCGGCCGACCTGGCCGGGCGCGCACACCGAACCATCTTCCGCATAGATGCGCACCTGCGCCGGCCCGATCGGCCGCCCCGCGCTGCCCGGCTTGGCCAGCGCTTCATGCGAATCGATCGCGGTCACCATGCCCGCCTCGCTGGAGGCGTAGGTTTCATGCACGACCGGCCCCAGCCAATCGATCATCGCGCGCTTGAGTTCCGGGGCGCAGGGCGCCCCGGTCGACGCGACAAAGCGCAGCGAAGACAAATCGAATGATGCGCGCGCGCGCGCCTCCAGCTTCAGCAGGCGCACATACATGATGGGCACCAGGTAGATCGTATCGATGCGGTGCTGCTCGATCAGGCGCAAGACCTCAAGCGGGTCGAAGCGCCGCGTCAGTACCAGCGTGTCGCACACGCGCAGCGCCACCTGCGCGAAGACGCTGGGCGCGCTGTGATAGATCGGCGCCGGCAGCAAGGCGCGGCTCCCGTGCCGCAAGCCGTAGGCCTGCTCGACCACGGCCTCCACGGCCGCCAGGTGTTCGGCAAGCCGGTCCACCGGAAAAGGTTGGCGCACCACGCCCTTGGGGCGGCCCGTCGTGCCCGACGTATAGGCCATGTGGCCTCGCGGCGCGACCAGCGGGCCGTCATACCGGGGCTGGGCGTCGCGCCAGGCTTCGTAGTCGTTGGCCTCGAAGGCGGCGTCCGCCTCGGCCATGACCCGCAGCACGGGCAAGCCGGGCGGCAGCGCCGCCCATACCTGGCGCCACAGGTCGTCTTCGGCGATCAGCAGCTTGGCGCCGCTGTCGTTCGCGAGGAACGCCACCTCGTCGGCGGTGTAGTGCCAATTGATCGGGCAGTAGTAGCAGCCCAGCCGCTTGCAGGCCTGGATGATTTCCAGATACGGCATGCCGTTGCGCAGCAGCACGGCGATCACGTCGCCTTCGCGTATTCCCATGGCCGCCAGACCCGCCGCCACCTGCTCTCCTCGCGCCACCAGCGCGTCCCGATCCAGCCGGAGGTCGCCCGCGATGACAAGTCCGCTCATGCCGGCTTCCCGGCGCGCAGGGCCTTGTCCTGCGCGGTGCGCGCTTCGATTGCGGCGCGGGCGGCGGCCCAGTCTTCCTCGGTCCACTCGAAATACTGTTTGAAATACGCGCCGTTGGCCAGATAGTCGCCGCCGTCCAGCGCAATCGTCTGGCCGTTTATCCAGTCGTTGCCGGGCCCCAGCAGAAAGGCCGCCAGCTCCCCGATGTCGTGCCCGGTGCCCAGGCGACGCATGGGATTCTGCTGGATCAGCGCGTCCTGGCCGTCGCCGTTCGGGCGCAGGCGCGCGGTCGCGCCTTCCGTAGGGATCACGCCGGGAGCGATGGCGTTCATGCGGATTCCGTGCCGGCCCCATTCAACCGCCAGCGACTTGGTCATCGCGTCGATCCCGGCCTTGGACATGGCCGAGGGCACGACGAACGGCGATCCGGTCCAGACCCACGTCACCACGATGGACACGACCGCGCCGTGCGCGCCGGTGGCGATCCAGCGCTTGCCCACGGCCTGCGTCGTGTAGAACGTGCCGCGGAACACCGTATCGGCAATGGCGTTGAAGCCGCGCGCCGACAGCTTTTCGGTCGGGCTGATGAAGTTGCCGGCGGCGTTGTTGATCAGGCCGTCCAGCCCGCCGTGCGTGGTCCAGATTCCCTCCACCATCGCGTCGACCGCGTCCGCATCCCGGATGTCCACCGCGTGGGCATGGGCCTGCCCCCCGTGCCTGGCGCGCAGGGCGGCGGCGGCTTCCTCCACCACGGACAAGCGGCGTCCGCACAGATGGACGGTGGCGCCCAGCGAGGCCAGTCGTTCGGCCATCGCGAAGCCCAGCCCGGTTCCTCCGCCTGTCACGAGGATGCGCTGCCCGCGGAACAAGTCCGCCCGGAACATGCTTTGCGGCATGGGTTGTCTCCTGTTGTCGTTGGAATTGCCGGCACCGGACGCGTGGTTCCGATGCGGTTCAGGACCAGAATATCAACGCGCAGATGGCGCGACAATCCTTCACCCTGAGTAAACTCTGTTTCCTCACAGGCAACAATCGACGACGCCCATGTCCACCTTGCCCACGCTAGACCTGAACCTGATCCAGCTGTTCGTGACCATCGTCGAAGCGGGCACGCTGAGCGAAGCGGCGTTGCGCCAGGGCGTCACCCGATCCCACGTCAGCCGCAATCTGCAAAAACTGGAGCGCGCGTTCGGGGCGCAGTTGATCCGGCGCACGACCCGCCGCCTGGAACTCACGCATCAGGGCAGCGTGCTGTATGAGCACGGCGCCCGCATGGCCCGCGAGGTGGAATCGGCCCGCCACGCCTTGCAGAAGCTGGGCGCCGAACCTACCGGCCACGTTCGCCTGTCGCTGCCGACCGGGCTGGGCGAACTGGATGCGCTGCGCCCGCTACTGGTCCGCTTCGCGCTGGCGCATCCCAGCCTGAGCCTGCGCGTACTGTTTTCCAACCGGGTCAGCGATTTGATCTCGTCAGAGATCGACGTGGCCTTGCGCGTGGTCTCGTCGCCCCCGCAGGACTACGTGGCGCGCGAACTGGGGGACGTGAAATGGCATCTCTGCGCCGCCCCCGCCTATTTGCAGCGCGCCGGCATGCCCGCGCACCCGCGCGACCTGGGCCGGCTGGACTTTCTTTGCCCGCCCGGCCCCAAGCCCCAGTCGACGCTGCGCCTGCACCGCAAGGGGCAAACCTACGAAGTGAAGCTGGCGCCACGGCTGCAGTCCGAATACTTCCCGTTCCTGGCCGAGGCGGCCCGGGACGGCGCGGGCGTGGCGCTGCTGCCGGCCTACATCGTGCAGCCCGATCTGCAAGCCAGACGGCTGCGCGAGGTGCTGCCCGCCTACAAGGCCGAAGGGCCTGGCGACAAGCTATTCATCCTGACCTCGCCCACCCCCTACCCGTCCACGGCCCAGCGAGCCCTGGTGGATTATCTGAAGGCCGAACTCGAACCCCTGCTGCGCGGTTTCCTGGCCTGAAACGGCCGCGGCCGGCCCGGCGCCGGGCACCCGCGCGCCCCGCCATGCAACGGTAGGACTTCTTTGGTAAAACCGCGGGGTCTTGCAGGCTTGGCCCTTGTCCGCCAAAGTAGGGGTTTTGCAGCAGTTCCGGCTGCCGCTTTCCGGAACAGGGGCGGAACTTTGACGCGCCACCCAAGTCTTATATAAGATATAAGACATAAGGTCGCGTACGGGCTTGTCTCCCCTACAATGACAAACGCGCCAAAACGCCAAAAAATGCCGCCTGCGCTTGGGCACAGTCAGCCAGGCAAAACCACGGAGTCCATCATGCCGCACAACACCCTCGATACTCTCAAGAATTTCAAGATCGGCAATAAATCCTGTCAGTACTACTCGCTGCCGGCGCTGGGCAAGTCCCTCGGCATCGATGTGCAGCGGCTCCCCGTTTCGATCCGCATCGTGCTGGAATCCGTGCTGCGCAACTGTGATGGCAAGAAGGTCACGGAAGAACACGTCAAGCAGCTCGCCAACTGGCAGGCCAATGCCCGCCGCGAAGACGAGATCCCCTTCGTCGTGGCCCGGGTGGTGCTGCAGGACTTCACCGGCGTGCCGCTGCTGGCCGATATCGCCGCCATGCGTTCGGTGGCCGACAAAATGGGCAAGAGCCCCAAGAGCATCGAACCGCTGGTGCCGGTGGACCTGGTCGTGGACCACTCGGTCATGATCGATTATTTCGGCACCAAGAATGCGCTGGACTTGAACATGAAGCTGGAATTCAAGCGCAACCAGGAGCGCTACCAGTTCATGAAATGGGGCATGCAGGCGTTCGACACCTTCGGCGTCGTGCCGCCGGGCTTCGGCATCGTCCACCAGGTCAACCTGGAATATCTGGCGCGCGGCGTGCACCAGGACAAGAAGAACAACGTCTACTACCCGGACTCGCTGGTGGGCACCGACAGCCACACCACGATGATCAACGGCATTGGCGTGGTGGGCTGGGGCGTGGGCGGCATCGAAGCCGAAGCCGGCATGCTGGGCCAGCCCGTGTACTTCCTGACGCCCGACGTGGTGGGCGTGGAACTCAAGGGCCAGTTGCGCGGCGGCGTCACCGCCACCGACCTGGTGCTGACCATCACCGAAATGCTGCGCCGTGAAAAAGTGGTGGGCAAGTTCGTCGAATTCTGCGGCGAAGGCACCGCCAGCCTGACCGTGGCCGAACGTGCCACCATCGGCAACATGGCGCCGGAATACGGCGCCACCATGGGCTTCTTCCCGGTCGACGAACGCACCATCGACTACTTCCGCGGCACCGGCCGCACCGAAGACGAGATCGCCGCCTTCGAAGCCTACTTCAAGGCCCAGAAGATGTTCGGCATCCCGGCCGCCCAGGACATCAACTTCACCAAGCTGCTGACGCTGGACCTGTCCACCGTGGCCCCGTCGCTGGCCGGCCCGAAGCGCCCGCAGGACCGCATCGAAATCGGCAACGTCAAGAACACGTTCATCGACCTGTTCTCCAAGCCCATCGCCGAGAACGGCTTCAACCAGCCCGCCGAAAAGCTGGGCGAGACCTTCACCACCAGCACCGGCACCAAGATCAAGAACGGCGACATCCTGATCGCCGCCATCACGTCCTGCACCAACACGTCCAACCCCAACGTGCTGCTGGCCGCCGGCCTGCTGGCCAAGAAGGCCGTGGAAGCCGGACTGAAGGTGCCCAAGCACATCAAGACCTCGCTGGCCCCCGGCTCGCGCGTCGTCACCGACTACCTGACCAAGACGGGCTTGTTGCCCTACCTGGAAAAGCTGGGCTTCGACGTGGCCGCCTACGGCTGCACCACCTGCATCGGCAACGCGGGCGACCTGACGCCGGATCTGAACGAAGCCATCACCGGCAATGACCTGGTCTGCTCGGCCGTGCTGTCCGGCAACCGCAACTTCGAAGCGCGCATCCACCCGAACATCAAGGCCAACTTCCTGGCTTCGCCGCCGCTGGTCGTGGCCTACGCGCTGGCAGGCACCGTCACGCGCGACCTGATGACCGAACCGGTAGGTAAAGGCAAGAACGGCGACGTCTGGCTGGGCGACATCTGGCCGACGTCCGAAGAAGTCGAAGCGCTGATGAAGCATGCGCTGGATCCGAAGGTCTTCGAGGCCAACTACGGCCAGGTCAAGAGCAACCCGGGCAAGCTCTGGGAGAACATCAAGGGCGTCAACGGCGACACCTACAACTGGCCGGAATCGACCTACATCGCCGAGCCGCCCTTCTTCGAAGGCTTCGGCATGACGCCGGCGGCCATGCCGGCCGTCAAGGGCGCCCGCGCGCTGGGCGTGTTCGGCGATTCTGTCACCACCGACCACATCTCGCCCGCAGGCTCCATCAAGGAAACGTCGCCGGCCGGCAAGTGGCTCAAGGCCAACGGCGTCATGAAGGCCGATTTCAACAGCTACGGCTCGCGCCGCGGCAACCATGAAATCATGATGCGCGGCACGTTCGCCAACGTGCGCATCAAGAACCTGATGATCCCGTCGCTTGCGGACGGCAGCCGCTTCGAAGGCGGCGAAACGCTGTTCCAGCCCACCGGCGAACAGATGTCCATCTATGACGCGGCCATGAAGTACGTGGCCGACGGCACGCCCACCGTGGTGTTCGGCGGCGAAGAGTACGGCACCGGATCGTCGCGCGACTGGGCAGCCAAGGGCACCCAGCTGCTGGGCGTGAAGGCCGTGATCACCCGCAGCTTCGAGCGCATCCACCGCAGCAACCTGGTGGGCATGGGCGTGCTGCCGCTGCAGTTCAAGGGCGCCGACAGCGTGCAGTCGCTGGGCATCACCGGCGAAGAGACCTACGACATCTCAGGCCTGGAAAACGGCATCAAGCCGATGCAGGACGTGACGTTGACGATCACCCGCAAGGATGGTTCGAAGCAGGACGTGACGGTGCTCCTGCGTATCGACACCCCGATCGAGGTCGACTACTACCAGCACGGCGGCATCCTGCCCTTCGTGCTGCGCCAACTGCTGGCGGCCTGAGCCCTCTCGCGGCCCCAGCAATAGGAAAAGCCCCGGAACCTTGCGGTTCCGGGGCTTTTTTTACGAGGGCAGGCGGTGGTTTCAGTCGTCGAACTGATAGGCGTCCATGGCCAGCGCACCGTACGAGATC
Source organism: Achromobacter sp. (assembly GCF_057314935.1). Taxonomy (NCBI): domain Bacteria; kingdom Pseudomonadati; phylum Pseudomonadota; class Betaproteobacteria; order Burkholderiales; family Alcaligenaceae; genus Achromobacter; species Achromobacter sp. The sequence continues at coordinate 19,748 of NZ_DBHKZA010000033.1, read as the reverse complement.
TCGTCGTTCAAGCGCTTGGCCGATGCCCCGCCCGCCCCCAGCGCCACATACAGCGGCATCAGGTGGTCGTCGTGCGGATGCGCCTGCATCGCACCGGGTGCCTGCGCCTGCCAGTCCAGCAGGGCCGGCACATTGTGCGCGGCCAGATTGCGCGCATACCAGTCCTGGAACGCCGGCACGTAGGGCACGGCCGGCGCGTTCTGCGGCATCCGCACGTGACGCAGATTGTGCGTCAACGATCCCGACCCGATGATCAGGATGTCCTCGTCGCGCAATGGCGCCAGCGCGCGGCCCAATTCCAGTTGCCCCGCGGCGTCGCGCCCCATGTCGAGCGACAACTGCACCACCGGCACGTCGACCTCGGGATAAAGGTAGCGCAGCGGCACCCAGGCGCCGTGATCCAGCGGACGGCGCGGATCGCGGTCGGCAGCGATGCCGGATTCGGCCAGCAAGGCCTGCACCCGCGCAGCCAGTTCGGGCGAACCCGGCGCGGCGTACTGCAAAGTGTAGAGCTCGGGCGGAAAGCCCCCGAAATCATGCCAGGCCACCTGCTGGTCGCGCGTGGACAGCGCCAACCCTTCGCCCATCCAATGCGGCGATACCACCAGAATGCCGCGGGGCTTGCGGCCTTGGGCAAGGCTCCAGTCCGCCAGCACGGGGCCGGTCAAGCCGGGCTCAACGGCCAGCATGGGCGAGCCGTGGGAAACGAAAAGCGTAGGCCAACGCATGGCGATGCCTCCATAGATCAAGTCGATGAAAGCATTTTCGGACGTTTCGAATCAGCAATAAACCCCCTGCCCAGGGATGATCTGTTGCCGGATTCGCATCAATACAGCAGTCAGCGCCCATGCCCTGCCGGCCGCCTCGCGATGCCGCCCTTATCGGACGCCCGGGGCCGCCCCAATGCCGACGCGCGCGGCGGGCGTTAAACTACGCCGTTACACCACTTACTGGATGTCCTCCGAAGTTATGGCCCGATCCCGCAGCCAATCCGCTCCCCGCATGACCCGTGACGCGACCCGCCTGGTTGCGCTTGCCCAGGCGCTTAACCGCTCGGGCAGCCGCGTCGAAGACGTGTTCTGGGAGAACCAGCTTGGCGAAGCGATTCCCAAGCTGCTGAAGGCTGGGCAGGACGCCCCGCTGGAAGCGGCCCTGGACCACCTCGCGCAAAGCGACATAGGCGCCTACGAAGTCTTGATCGAACAGGCGGAAACCCTGTCCGAATCGATGAAGATCGAAAAGAACGGCGTCGTGTACGACGTCTTGCTGATCGTCGCGCCCATCGTCGCCTGGACCCGTTATGCGATCCCCACCGGCCCCGTCGCGGCGCCCGCCCAGCAAGCGTTGCTGGCCCAGCTGCATGGCCACGTGCTGTCCAGCCAGGCGCGCACCGCATTGATGCCCATGCTGGTCAGCGTGGACCAGATGCCCCGCACCTTTGGCGAAACCTGGCAATGGCTGCAACGCCTGGGCACGCAGGCGCTGGGCGCCGAAACCACCAAGCCGGCCCTGAATACCGAAGCCGAAACCGCGAACATGCTGGCCGACACGCGCTACATCATCGGCGCCGTCGCGGTGCCCGAGAACGCGCCGATCTTCCGCTGGCAGGAACAGATGGGCGAGGCCGACGCCAGCCGCGACGCCTGCCAGGAACAGTGGGCCGCGCAGGCGCAGCCCACCCTGGCCGCCCTGATGCCGGGCTGCGGCTTCGAAGCGCTGTTGCCTGACGCCTATTACGTCAGCAACCGCGAAGCCGACCGGCGCGTGCGCCCCTTGTCGCTGCGCGCGGCCATCAGCTGGCTGGAAGGCGCGGTCAGCCTGGAAGCCTCGCAATTGCGCGCGGTCGTGGCCGGTTGCGGCGAAAGCCGCATCGACGAATACCGCATCGGCTTCACGGCGCGCAACAACAACGACGTGTACTACGGCTGCGTGTGGCCCTTGTACGGGCGCGAAGAAGAACTGCCGTCCGACGAAGGCCAGCCCGACGTGGTCGACGAGATCACGGCCTTGCTCAAGGAATATGGCGTCACCGAAGTGCGCCGCATTCCCGGCGTGCTGCCGGCGGAATACTGCGAAGACTGCGGCGCGCCCTACTTCCCGAACCCGCTGGGCGAACTGGTGCACGCCGAACTGCCCGAAGACGCCGAAGCCGCGCCCGCCAAGTTCCACTAAACCGCCATGCAAGCAGACATTTTTTGCCGGGTCGTCGATAACTACGGCGACATCGGCGTCTGCTGGCGGCTGGCGCGCCGGCTGTCGCAAGGCCGCGGCTGGGATGTCCGCCTGTGGGTGGACGACCTGGCCAGCTTTGCGCGCATCCAGCCCGGCATCGATCCCCTGGCGGCAATGCAGCAGCTGAGCGGCGTGGACATCGTGCATTGGTCCGATACGCCGGCCCCTGCCCTGGCGGCTCGCGACGTCGTCATCGAAGCCTTCGCCTGCGATCCCCCGCCGGCGTTCGTGGACAGCATGCGACGCACGCATCCGGTCTGGATCAATCTGGAGTACTTGAGCGCCGAGGCCTGGGTGGAAAGCTGCCACGGGCTGCCCTCGCAACGGCCCGACGGGCTGGTGAAGCACTTTTTCTTCCCTGGCTTCACCCCCGCCACGGGCGGCCTGTTGCGCGAACCCGGACTGGATGCCGAACGCGACGCGTTCCAGGCGTCGACGGACCGGCAGGACGCGTTCCTGCGGTCGCTGGGCGTGGACGAAGCCCTGCTGTTGCGCCGCCGCGACGGCGCGCGCACGGTGTCCCTGTTTTGCTACCCGACGGCGCCCGTCGACGCGCTGGCCCAGGCGTTGGCGGCCGACGCGCAGCCCAGCGTGCTGCTGGTCCCCGACGGCGTGGCCCCCGGGCTGGAAGCCGCGTGCACCGCGCCCGGCGCCCCGCTTCTGGCGCGCCTGCCCTTCGTGGCCCAGCCGGACTTCGACCGTTTGCTCTGGTGCGCGGACCTGAACTTCGTGCGCGGCGAAGACTCCTTCATCCGCGCGGCCTGGGCAGCGCGCCCGCTCGTGTGGCAGATCTACCCGCAAGACCAGAACGTCCATCTGGAAAAGCTGGAATCGTGGTTGGCCCGCTATCCGGCCCCGGATTCCGCGCAGGCACTGATCCGAGCCTGGAACCAGCCAGAAACGGCCCAGACTGCCGCAGCCACTGCCCACGCCCTGGCGCCTGAGGCCTGGCAAGCGTGGTGTGCCGCCGCCCGGCAATGGGATGCCACGCAAGCCAGCCAGCCGGATCTGGCTGAAAATCTGGCGGACTTTTGCGCAGACTTGGCCAAGAAACGTTAGAATAGAGAGTTTTCTGAGTCGCCCTGGATTTGTCGGGCCTCAACAATGAACGCCTCCCGGGGTGTGCATGAAACCGCTAGCAGGGTCGTCTGCTGGGTCTTACGGCCCGTCTTTCGACCCCTTACTTTTGTCCGTGTCTTTCGCGGCAGCGGCTTTTTGCAAGCACGGCGAGTGCACCCATCACCCCCGGAGTTTTATCGATGAAAACCGCTCAGGAATTGCGAGTCGGCAACGTGGTCATGGTCGGCAAGGATCCCCTCGTGGTCCAGAAAGCCGAATACAACAAGTCTGGCCGTAACGCTGCTGTTGTGAAGCTGAAGTTCAAGAACCTCTTGACCGCCTCGGCCAGCGAATCGGTCTACAAGGCCGACGAAAAGTTCGAAGTCGTCCAGCTGGATCGCAAGGAGTGCACCTACTCCTACTTCGGCGACCCGATGTACGTCTTCATGGACGAAGAGTACAACCAGTACGAAATCGAAGCCGAAAGCATGGGCGACGCCCTGAACTACCTGGAAGAAGCGATGCCCGTGGAAGTGGTCTTCTACGACGGCCGCGCCATCTCGGTTGAACTGCCCACCACGCTCGTTCGCGAAATCACCTACACCGAACCCGCCGTCCGTGGCGATACGTCGGGCAAGGTCACCAAGCCGGCCAAGATCAATACCGGCTACGAACTGAACGTGCCGCTGTTCTGCGCCATCGGCGACAAGATCGAAATCGACACCCGCACCAACGAATACCGCAGCCGCGTCAACAACTGATCCGGCAAGCAGGTACAAAAAAGCCAGACCTCGCGGTCTGGCTTTTTTCATGCCCGTCATCCTTTACTGTCGATGCCCTTTATTGCAGGCGTTCATCGTCCAGGAAGTCTGGCACGGCCATCACTTCGATACCGTCGTCGGCTAGCGCTTCGCGCTCTTCGGGCGTGGCCGTGCCACGGATGGGACGCTCGTCGGCGTCGCCCTCATGGATGCGGCGCGCCTCTTCGGCGAATCGGGGCCCCACGTTTTCGGTATTGCGCAGCAGCGCGCGCACCTGCTTCATCACGACCGCCTGCAACGCGGTCATTTTGTCGGCGTCGGACGTGCCGGCCGGCGCGGCGGGCGCTTGGGCCGGCGCATGCAGGTGGGAGACGTTCAGCCTCGGCGCAGACAGGCGCTTGGTGATGCTGGCAGACCCGCAAACGGGGCACGTGACCAGTCCACGCGCCTGCTGCGCGTCATAGTCATCGTGCGATCCGAACCAGCCTTCAAAAATGTGGCTGTGCTCGCACTGGAGGTCGAAAACTTTGAGAGCCATGGTTGCTATATGGGGTCCAGCAGCCAGAATACAAGAATCCGCCTGTAATGGGCGCCATCCCCCACCTCAGGCGGGGATAGGGCGGTTTCCAAGTAAAAACGGGCCCGAAGGCCCGTCCTGGCGATTGGCGCCGCTTATTTGCCGCGCTTGGCGGCCGGGCTGGCGTCGATCTGCGCCTGCTGAGCCTGCAAGGAATCGATCTGACGCTGCAGATCGCGCAGTTGCTGGCGCACGTCCTTTTGCTGGTCGGCCAATGCCGTGGCTTCCTGGCGCGACTGCTCCTGGCGGGCCGCGACCTGCTCTTCCTGCTGCATGCGCAGCGCGCGGTCGGCCTGCAAGGTGCTGAGCTGTGCACTGCGGCTGGCCAGCTGCTTTTCGGCGTTCGCGTACTCGGCCTGCAGCTTGATGCGCTTGATGTCCACTTCAGCCAGTTCCGCGGATTGCGTGGCAAACGCGCGATACGTGGCTTCAGCCTGCTTTTCCGACACGGTCTTCAACACGCGCCAGAAGTCTTTCTGCTGGAACAAGGCGACGTAATAGGTCAGGTCTTCCGGCTTGAACAGCAGACTGGCGCCGTACGTGCCGTTATAGGCGGTACGCAGCTCGGAAACCTGCCGGTTCTGAATCAGGCTTTGCAATTCCGCCACGGTGGACGACGGCCGGGCGGCGGCGGCGGGCGCGGCTGCTGGCGGCGGCGTCACCGGGGTGGACGCGGCTGGCTTGTCCTCGACCTGCTTAACCGTGGGCCGCGGCGCTTCGGATTGCGCGCTGGCGCAAGCCGCCAGGCCGGACAGTGCCGTGCCTAACAGCGCCATGCGAGTGGCGGCACGGATAAATTGGACGTTCATGCCTTCCCCAAAAAAATCGTTGCGGAACTATAGCAATTTATTTCGCTCACGGCAGACCCACTTACACTCGCCGCAAGCAAATATGTGGCCCCGTACGGGCCTTTCCCTATTGCGTGATCAGGATGCCTCGACCGTCCCCTCCGCCGTTTCGCCCTGCCCGCCTCCCAGATGCAGTTTGCGCATCTTCTCCCAGAGCACCTTGCGGCTGATGCCCAAGGTATTGGCGGTGTCCTGGCGGCGCCAGCCGTTGACGTCCAGCGCGGCCAGGATGCGGGCGCGCTCAGCGCGCTCGGCATCGGTGAAAACGGGCGGTTCGCACAGCGTGCTGGCCGTGCCCAGGGTGCCGGCAGCACGAAGCGGCTCGGCGATCTGATCAAAGATGCGTTCAATCCGCGCCTGGTCCCAGCTCTTGAACTGCCGGCGCATGATGGCGACGCGCTCGGCCACGTTGGACAGTTCGCGCACATTGCCGGCGTAGCGGGTGCGCGCCACGCGCTCCAACAGCCAGTCCGGCGGGTCGCCCTCGCCCCCCAAGCGCTCCAGCAATGCGCGGAAAATGGCGATTTTCTCTTCCGCCCCCCGTTGCTCCAGGTTCGGGATACGCAATTCGATCACCGCCAGTCGGTAATACAGGTCCGCCCGGAACTCGTCCTGGCCCACCAACACCCGCAGATCCTTGTTCGTGGCGGCAACCAGCCGGAAATCCACCGGAATCTCCACGCTGGAGCCCAGGCGCGTGACCGCGCTTTGCTCCAACACCCGCAGCAGCTTGACCTGCTGGTACAACGGCAAATCGCCGATTTCGTCCAGGAACAGCGTGCCGCCGTTGGCCTGTTCGAAATACCCTTTGTGGGCGCCGACCGCGCCGGTGAAGGCGCCCTTGGCGTGGCCGAAGAAATGCGCTTCGAACAGGCCTTCCGGAATGGCGCCGCAATTGACCGCCACGAACGGGCCGTCCGACCATTCCGCCCGGTCGTGCAAAAGGCGGGCGATGCGCTCTTTGCCGACGCCCGTCTCGCCGTGGATCAGCGCGTTGCTGCGGCAATCGGCGAACATTTCGGCTTCGGCCAGCAGCGCGCGCATCGGCTCGGACACCGCGATCAAGGGCTGTTCGCGCTTGGGCGCGGTACGGTTGAACTGGTCCAGCGTCCCCAGCAATTCGAACAGCAGCTTGCGCAAGTCCGCCGTCGTGAACGCCAGCGGCAGCGTGTAGGAATATTCAGGCGGGTAATAGCGCGAATCCCGCCCCCGGGCTTCGGCCGCGACCCAGATCACCGGCAGCGCCTGCACCGCCAGCCAGTCGTAGCCGCTGAACCGGTTGTCGCCCATCACCGACACGGACACCAGTGCCACCGCCGGACGCGTCGGATCGCGCGGCGGCGGAAAGGCGGTGCCGGCGTCCGCCCGCACCAGCGACACATCCATGCCGGCCAGGCAACGCTCCGCCCGGGAGGCAATATCGGAAGTGCCTTCCCACACGTACACGTCGAACTCGTCGCGGGCGAATTTCTGGGTCATGGCTTGGGCAGCAAGAAACGGGCAAAAATCACAGGCATCCTCAAAACACCAAACGGGGCTGCCCGCAATCCACGGACAGCAGCGATACATCGGTCTGGCCTACGCTCAGGCCCAACATGTCAAGCAGCTGTTGCAGCAACCCCGACAACGGCGCCAGCACGGGCTGCAGCAGGTTCACGACGATGGACAACACGCCGCCGACCTGCGAGCTGCCGCTAAGCGCCATCGTGGCGACCGAGTTGATGCGGCACGTCCGGATCGCGCTCGGGGTAATGCCCAATGCGCAGACCACATCATTGACAGGCGCCAGCAACAGCGAACTCAGGATATTGCCCACCAACTGCAAGGTGCCGCCCAGCACGCCGGTCAAGCCGCCGGTGGTCAATCGCGCGCTCAGCTGGTTCAGGGCGGTGGTGGACCATTGCAGGTTGTTGACCACCTGTGTGATGGAGTTGCCGGCGTTGTTGCCCCCACCGCCCACCAGATCCGTCGCCAGCGCGGTGCGTTCGGCCGGCGTGAGTGGCGTGCCGGTATTGAAAAGATCGCCCAGGATGCCGCCGATCAGGGCATCCGACAGGTTGGACGCCAACGCGCCCAGGTTGATGGATGTGGCGGTGACGGTCTGCGTCGACGGGGTCCCCGGCGGTTCAGTCAGCGTCACGGACACCGGCGCGGCCGAATTGAAAACAGGCAATGTGACCTTGGCGGTCAGCGGCAGGATGCCCAGCACATTCAATACCTGATGGCGCTGGATCGCGGCAAAGGAGCTGGGCTGGCAGCTGTTGGTCAGCGACACGAAGTTCGCGGCGTTCTGGTCGGTGTTGGACGTCATGCCGGGAAAGGTTCCCAAGCAGACGTTCGCCACGGAAGAGGTCACGGCGATCGTGGCCTGCGACGGCGTCAACGGCGCCTGGCACAGGTTGGTCAAGGTGCCGGTGGACTGCGCCACATCGATGATGATGGGCAGGTCGACCTTCGTGCCCAGCGTATTGGCCAAGAGCGGCCCCACCAGCGGGATGTTGCTGGTGTTCACGCGCAGGTAGACGCGGATGCCCGCGCTCGTCGCCTGGGTGCCGATGCCGCCAACGGCGAGCGTGGGCGGCTCCACGACCCGCACGCGCGCGTCCACGCCCAACAGCGGCACGCTCAGTCCCAGGTTGATCAGGTTCTGCCCGTTGGCGACGACCAACGCGGTTTCAAGCAGATTCAAGGCGTTGACGTTCGCTGCCAAGGCACCGGTGGCGTCTCCCCCCACGACAGACAGGTTCAGCACGCCGCCGTTGCCAAACAGCTTGACCGGCAGGTTCAGCGGCATCACCGCCAATACCGTATTGATTGCGTTGTTGATCAGCCCGATGCCGGCACTGGCGGTTCCGCTCTGGTTCACCACGGTCAAGGTTGCGTTCAGCAACTGCCCCAGCGTCAGGTTATTGACCGCAGCCAGTTCCGCAGGCGTGCCGACCCCGGTCGCCACCGACAAGGGCAAACCCAGGGCCTTAAGCAGGCCCGAAGGCGTGATGTTGACGCTGGCCAGCCCTGCGGCATCCAGCACATCCAATTGCGCGGGCGTTGCCCCGACGGTGGCCAGCAACTGCGACAGCAGGCCGCCGCGCTGCAAGCGCAGCAAACGCGAGCCCACCATGAATGCCGCGACGGGGCGCGTGTTCGTGGCCACTGCCGTGGTCGTGACGTGCGTGCCGCTTGCGCCGCCCGAAAAATTGGGAATGATGCTGGTAAGCCGCTTGCTCACGGTCACGCGTACTGCGTTGAACGACTGCCCGCTGGTGGGATCGAAAATGTGCATGCCGGAAGGATCGGTCCGGGTGGAATCCCAGACCTTGCACTCAACCGTCACATCGGCCGCCGTGAAGGTATCGAACAAGCTGGGCACATTGGCCAACGCCGACGTCCGCCCGGCAGCGACTGCCCGCGTGCAGTCCGCGGCCGCCCCCATGCTCAGCACCTGGACTGCGGACAAGGCCGCCAGGTCCGCCCCCTTCTGCATTTCGCGCTTCATATAGAAGCTGTAGGCAAGATGCGCGACGCCAAGCAGCACCAACCCGACCAGCACCGCGAACACGACGGCCACGGTGATGCTCCCGCGTTGGCGCGGCAATGAGGCATAGCGCATTGGGGCGGCTGGCATGATCTGGCGCCTCCGGCTCCTGTCCGAGCCTTAATTGGTGTTCTTGGTTTCCACGCGTTTCTGGAACCATTCCGGAACCGGATGCGTGAAGCTGTCCACATAGCGGTTCCAGGCCGCGGTAGACACGGGCCCCAGGATGGGCAGCGCGCCCCCCGCGCGGCGGCCGTCGGCCTGCGCCGCCAGCAACCCGCGCGTGACATCGCCAAAATCTTCCCGGACCTCCGCCGGCGCAGCTTGCGGACTCGCCTGCGCCGGCACGGGCTGCGCCGCCGCGCCAGGTTGCGGCAGGGTCGACGGCACCTGCTGCACGACAGGCCGATCCGGCAACGTCGCCGCCGGCACCGGCTGAGCGGCTGGCGCCGCCGCGCCGCCCGACATGTTGCCGGTCAGCGGCGCATTGGATTGAGCCTGGGCGCCTAACGGCGCGAGCGCCGCCACAGCCAGGGCCAGGGAAAATGAACGAATCAGGCGAGCTTGAGACATAAACGTGTTCCTGAACATGGAGTTAACGCACGATGGGCCCATTGCCCAGGCCTTCCATCAACGGACGCATCATGGGCATCACGGCCCCATCACCGCTGGACACGCGAGTCGGCGACGGGGCGCCGACCGCCGCCGCTGCCGGCAGGGGCGCCGGCGCGCGATAGCTGCGAATCTCGGAGGCCAGGCGCAGCACATGCGCCCGCGCCTCTTCGCCAAGCTGAGCCTGATCCATCAATCGCTGAGCCTTCACGGCGTCGCCCTCGACCAACAGCAATACCGCCATATTGGCCAGCACCTTGCCGTTCTCCGGCGCCAGTTCCGCCGCTTGGCCCAGTGGCACCCGCGCGCCGTCGACGTCACCGGACCGCAGCCTCGCAAATCCCAGGTCGCCCAGGATGCGCGCATTCGTCGGCGCCAGTTTGGCCGCCCGCGAAAAATCATCGACCGCCTGATCGAACTGGCCGCGCCCGCCTGCGATCAAGCCAAGGCCGTGCCAGGCGTCTGCCGCTTGATCGCCACGGGTCAGCGCGCGATAAGCCTGCTCGCTCAGGGCGGTCTGTCCGGTCTGGCGCAGGGCGTCGGCGCGCATGACCGCCACGCGGTTGTCGTTGCCGAATTTCTGCTGATACGCGTCGATATACGCCAGGGAAGCAAAATAGCGTTCCTGACGCTGCGCTTCGGCAATCAGCGACAGCATCATCTCTGGTTCCCTGGGACGGCGCCGGCCTTCCGCCTCATCTTCTTTCTGCCGTGCCAACGCCTGTTCCTGCTGCTGTTGCTGTATCAACTGCCACGCGGTTTCCGCGTTGTTGGTCTTGCATCCGCTCAAGCCCGCGGCCGTGGCCGCCACTGCTGCCACAAGTGCCCAGCGCAATACGCCCTGCCGACTTCCCCTAGCGCCCGACATCATGTTCCCCCCATGCGCGACATCGCGCGAATCACTGCAATAAACCCCGAGCCGCCCGTGACGATCAACAGCGCAGGCAGCAAAGTGACGATCATGACGCCCGTCATCTTGACCGTCGTCTTGCCGACCTTCTCTTTCAGTTCCAGCCGCCGGGAATCCCGCAGCCTTTCGCCAAAGCGGTTCAGCGGCTCTTGCACGGCCCCGCCGTGCTGATCCACCTGAGCGATCAGCCGGCAGATCGCGGACAGGTCGTCGTTGTCGAACCCGCCCGCCAGCCTGGCCAGGGATTGTTCACGCGTGCGTCCGCGCACATACAGTTCGGAGGCCAGGCGCAATTCGTGCGACAGCACCGGCAACACCTGGCCGAACTCCGTCACCAGCACCTGCATGCTCTGATCGATGGACAACCCCACGCCTTGCAACAGGCGAAGCAGGTCGATCAACAGGGGCAATTCGTCCGCCGCGAGCCGTCGACGTTGCGCCACGCGGCGCCGCACGACCCACTTGGGCAGCATGTAGCCGAAGGCGAAGCCAAAGAACGCCGCGACCAATATTCCCGACAAGGAATCGACGTAGTGATAACGCAACCCGAGCGTCACTGCCGCGATGGGCAACAAGATGGCAAGGCCGAACCGGAATGCAACGAAGCGCGACCTGGCGGTCGCCGGGTCGGCGTAGCCGGCAATATCCACAAGCTTGCGGTCTTCACCCGCCAGCAAGGCTTCGGCCAGCCGGCCTTCGCTCAAGCGTTTGCCAAACGAATCCGCCGCACGCGTGGCGGCCGCGAACTTGCCCTGCCCGTCTTGCGCCGGCAGCGCCGCCGAAGCCGCAGCGCCCATTTGCCGAGTGGCCAGCGCGTGATCGACGATCTGCCGGTTGCGGCTTTGGCCGCGCAACCGGCGCACGATGCCGATGCCCAGCACCAACATCGCCGCCGCAATCAGCATCAGCCCCATCGCCAGTACGGAAGAGACGCTCCACGCCTTCAGGATATCCATCACCGCTCCCGTCAAATGGACTTCGCCATGCGATACAGCCAATAGCTGCCGCCGATCTGCAGCAACACAGCGGTCATGAGCATCTTGAATCCCGCCGGGTCGCGCCACAAGTTCATGAAGAGATCGTTGTTCGTCAACATGATGAAGCCCCCAATGCCCACCGGAAGCAGCGCCAGGACCCAGGCAGACAGCCGGATTTCGGCTGAACTCGCCGACAATTCATTGCGCGCCTGCGCCACATCTCGCATGAAGGCGGCCATCCGTTCCAGCACCTGATCACTGCGTCCGCCGAAACGCATCGCCAGCGACACCACCGCAGCGATCATGTACAGCTCTTTCAAGCCGTACAGGCGGGACACATGCACCAGGGCCGCATCCAGCTCTTTGGCAGAGCGGCTCAGGCTGGCGGCCGTCTCGACCACTTCCCGCAATGGTTCATCCGTGGTGGCGGCTGCGGTCTGGAACGCGGCGCCCATGCTGTTGCCGATGGTGACCAGACGAACGATGTTGTCCAGGAACGCGGGAAGTTGCGAAATCATGCGGCGCTGGCGCTTGTCGGCCCGCAACCACAGCAGGAAATATTCCAGGATGCCGACCAGCAACAACGTCACGATGCCGGACACGATGCCCAAGGTCAGCCAGGCCAGCGCCGTGGCGCCCACCAGAGGAAGCGCAAGACGCAGATAAAGCCCCGTGCTTTGACGCACGCCCGCCAGCAGCAACAGGCGGTCCCACCCCGGCAGGCCGCTGCGCAGCGCCCGCGCACTGTCAAAGATCGGTTCGGGCGTGGACGATGCTTCGCGCCCCCGATTCAGCTGGTTTTCTAGAAACGTGGAGCTCGCCGCCCGGCGCGCGCCGCTGTTGGCATGACGCCAAAGCAGCACCGCGCCAATGGCCAGCACCACCGCCAGGCCTGCCAATACCAGGGCTTCCGTCATCAGCGCCTCCGGCTCCAGAATCCGCCGCCGTCGTTGTCGCCCGGCGCGGGATCGTTGTTGCGCGCCTCGGTGCGCATCTTGGCAAGCTTGGGCGTATGGGGATGGATTCCCAGCCAGTTCCAGCGGTCTTTTTCTTCGCCGTCGGGCGTCGTGAAGGTTTCGTGCCGGTAGAGTTCCTGCGTGGAAATCACGTTGTCGCCCATGCCGGTGACCTCGGTCACCGACAGCACGCGGCGCTTGCCGTTGGACAGGCGGCCGATCTGCACGATGAAATCCAGCGCGCTGGCGATCTGCCTGCGCAAGCTGTCTTCGCTCCCCTGGAATCCCGCAAACCCGGCCAGCATCTCGATCCGGTACAGGCATTCGCGCGGCGAGTTCGCGTGGATGGTCGCCATCGACCCTTCGTGGCCGGTGTTCATCGCCTGGAGCATGTCCATGACTTCGGCGCCGCGTACTTCGCCCACCACGACGCGGTCCGGCCGCATCCGCAAGCTATTGCGGATCAGTTCGCGGATACTGACCGCACCGCTGCCGTCGAATCCGCCCTGGCGCGACTCCAGCCGCACCACGTGCGGGTGGTTCAGCGACAGTTCCGCCGTGTCCTCGACCGTGACGACGCGTTCGGTTTCCGGAATGAAGAACGCCAGCGCATTGAGCAACGAGGTCTTGCCCGAACTCGTCCCGCCGGACACCAGCACATTGCAACGGTTCTTGACCGCTTCATGCAGCAGCCGGTAGATCTCTTCGTCAAACGAACCCAGGGTCAGCAAGTCCGCAGGCTTCAACGGGTCTTGCCGGAACTTGCGGATCGACACCATGGGGCCGTCCACGGCCAGCGGTTCGATCACCACGTTCAAACGGCCGCCATCGGGCAGGCGCGCATCCACCATGGGGCTGGACTCGTCCAGCCGGCGGCCGATGGGCGCCAGGATGCGTCGCACGATGCGCAGCACGTGCTGGTTGTCGGTGAACCGCAGCGTCTCGCGTGCCAGCACGCCGCGGCGCGAGACGAACACGTTGTCGTAACCGTTGATCAGGATGTCTTCGACGGCCGGGTCGGCCAGCAAGTCCTCGAGCGGCCCCAGGCCCGCCAGCTCCTTGGTCAGGGCCTCGGCGATCTGCCGCATTTCCCCTTCGTTGATCGGCACGCGGCGCAAGCGCACGAAACTGGCGACCTCGATGTCGACGAATTCCTGGATCGCCGACCGGGCCCACCGCCCGAACTCCGCGCCCAGCTCCTCGATACGGGAAAGCAGGTGCTCGTAAGCCGCCGTCTTTACTTCCTGGAAGCGGTTCGACGCCGAGAATCCCTTGTCGCCGTCCCCGCCAAACTCTATTGTCGCTGTCATGATCATGTCGGCTTCCGTTGCAGTCCTTGCGTCGTTGCGTTAACCGACGACCATACGGCGGTGCACGCCGGGCAGCCACGTGGCCAGCCAGCTTGCCCGCCCTCCGGGCGTACTGTCTTCCGCCCCCAGCTTTTCCACCAGCGTCTGTACGGCGCGCACATAGACGTCGCGCTCAGCGTCCTCATGCAAGAGATGCCCCTGGTTCGTGCACACCATCAAGGCCAGCGTGCGGTCCGGCAAGGTGCCCACCAACTCCAACTGGAAGCGTTCGGCGATCTGCTGGGCAGTCATGCCATACCGTTCGTCATAGCGGTTGACGATCAGACCCAGGCTGCGCCGGTCCACATGCAGTTGCTCCAATTCCTGCAGCAGCCCGGCCAGCGACACCAAGGCGCCGACGCTCTGATCGGTCACGATCCAATTCTGCTCGGAAGCGCGCGCCAGGCCCGCCACGAACTCAGGGTTGGTGAAGCCGCCTGAATCGGCGATCACCACGCCGAAATGCTGGCGCATGCGCTCGAACACCAGGAGAGAATCGGATTGCGAGACATCGCGCATCTGACTCAGGTCCCGCGGCAACGACAACACGCTCAGACCGTTGGGCGTATGCGGCATGGCCGATCCCAGCAATGTGGAATCCAGACGGCGCAGATTACGCGCGGCCTCAGCAAAGTCGAACTCGCCACCAATGTTCAGATAAAGCTGGCAATCGCCCACGGGCCAGCCAAGGTCCATCAGGGCGACACGGCTGGCCAGGGGCAGCGAGGCACCCGATTCCGCCGCTGCCGCCTTGGCGCCCTTGCCCCCGTTTGCCGTGGCGCGCGCACCGTGTGCCTGCTTCAGGCGATCTTGCGCCATATGCGCCAGATGCACGGCCAGGGTGCTGGCACCCACGCCAGGCCGCGCGCCGAGCAGCAGGACGCTGCGCCGCGAACCATCGCTGCGGCCGCCCTCCGTCTGCGCGTCCAGCAGCCGAAGCACGATATCCTTGATTTCCTGCGGCGCGACCGTTGGATCGACAAAATCGCTGACCCCTGCCCGCAGTGCTGCGATCGCCCCCTCGGGCTGGCTCAACAGGCCCACCGCCACCCGCGGCAACGTCGGCGCTATGCGCGCCAGCGTGCGCGCCAATTCGGCCGACTTGAACAGTTTTCCCGGCTCATCTTCGCTAAGTGTGAAATCCAGAAACACCACCTGTGGCGAAATCTCCGCCAGGCGTCGCGCCAACTCTTCCGTCCCGGGAGACTCCTGGGTCAGCATCCCCATGTCGCCGAGCGCCTGCCCCAATTGCACGGCAACATCCGCGCCTTTGGAGCAGAACAGAAACCGCTTGCTGTTTTGCAGGCCAACCCACTCGCTTGCATGTGTCTTCATATTGGTCACCGCGAAAAACCCGGCATTTGCTGGCCGCCCATGGGACCCGTCAGGTAGTAGCCCCAGGCGTTAAAGCCGCTGTCCGCACGCTCTTGCTTTTCTCCCGGCAATGGCAGATTCACCCCGCGCGCGATGGGGCGGACCAGGCGCGGCGTGACAACGATGACCAGTTCCGTTTCCTCTTGCGAATAGTCGAGGCTGCGGAAGAATGAGCCAATGATCGGCAGGTCGCCCAGCAAGGGCACCTTGTTGACCATGGCCTTGGTCTGGCGTGATACCAGGCCGCTGATCACGAAACTTTCGCCATCGCCCAATTCGACGGTGGTGTCGGCGCGACGGGTGCGCAGCGCCGGGATGATCGCGGGAGTATCCGAGCCGTTGTTCAGCGTGATGCCGTTGCTGTAGTCCAGTTCGCTCGCCTCGGGAGCCACTTTCAGCGAAATGCGGTCGCGCGACAGCACCGTAGGCGTGACGGTCAGCCCGATGCCGAAAGGTTTGAAGGTGACTGACACCGTCCCCAGCCCGCCGGCCTCGGGAATCGGCAGTTCGCCGCCTGCCAGGAAACTGGCGCTTTGGCCGGTCATCGCCACCAGCGTGGGTTCGGCCAGCACGCGGGCCATGCCGTTGCTCTGCAGCAAGCGCAGATTCGCGGAGAAGTTCTTGGTGTCGTAGAACAACGAAAAACCGGACGCTGCGGTAGCGAGGTTGGCGGGGATAAAATTATTGGTCGTGCTCCAAGGGCCGCTGCCGCCCGCGCTCCAATTGATGCCGGCCTGTTTCATCACCGAGCGCGAAACTTCGACGACCTTGACCTCGACCTGCACCACGCCGCCGGTACCTGCCGAAGACACGTCGACGACGTTCTTATCGCCTCCCACGGCGGACGCCGCGATGAGGGAGGAGGCCACCTGCCCCATCGGCGTCTCGGCATGGCCTGAAACCACCGCCCGGTCTCCCGCGATGTCGACGTTGGCGCCGCCTGCGATGCCTCGCGTGGCCAATGCGCCCTGGACGCTGCCCCCCACGCGCAAGTTCCAGATTTGCGGCGCGGCGTTATTGCCGGTCCATATCTGCAGCTGTGTCGTCCCCGGCTTTTTGCCGTAAACCAGGATTGATCCCGCGCGCTTGCCCGAAGCCGGCAAGACCTTCACGTCCGCGACGTCGGGATCGCCGATCGCGATGCGCGCCGGGACCGCCCCGTCCAGCAACAGCGTCTGCTGCCCCTTCACGGCCAAGGCAAGATCACGGGCCGGTGCCGGCGCATTCGCCCCGGGCGCGGCGGCCTGCGCGCGGGCGGCCGCGCTGTAGTTCATCGTTGCGGCTGCCGACAGGAGGCAGATCATGGTGGTGCGCTGATATTTCTTCATTGTGCTGAATCTAGTCATAAGAAGGATTCCAGCCACGCGCGGCGTCTGGCCGCGCGAAGCCACGATCAATAACGCACACGTTCGGATTTGTCTCCGCGCAAGATTTCCACCGTTCTGCCGCCGCCTCCGCCTGTGCCTGCACCACGCACCGTTGCGGCCGGAGCACGCGCATTTGTCGTGGTGCCGTCGAGCTGGACCAGGCTTTCACCGGCAAACGCGCGGTTCGGCCCCGCTTTGAGGGCTTCGCGCTGTTCGGGCGTCAGGTCTGCGCGAACCGGCAGTACCGTGCCGCGCTGGGCGAACAGCTGCGTATCGGGCACGCTGTCGTCGTTCAAGGGGCGCAATGCCAATTGCAGACGTCCCGAGCGGCTGGCCAAAATCAGCTGGTTGACCTGTTCGACCGGCACGGCCAGCACCGCCGTCTTGGCGGGTTGGCTGGGCGCGCCCTGCTGCCCATCGGCCTTTGCTTCCGGACCATCCACAGAGTCCTTGCCGTACGCCAGCACGCGCACCTGGGACTGGAGCAAGCGCGCTTGGCCGCCCGGCACCTCCTGCCCCTTCTCGATCATGAAGAACACGTCGACCCAGTCGCCCGGCGCAACGCGGTTGCCGCCGCCGATCACTTCATCCACGGCAATCGCCACCGCGCGTTCGCCCGCCTTCAATTGGCGCGCCAGCCCCTGGGCCAGCAAGCTGGGCAAGAGCGGATCGCCAGTGGCGATATCGACCTTCGCGACCGCGCCTTCCAGCGGCGCCACGCTGTCATAGCCGCCGGACAGGGCTGCCTGCCACTCGGCCACCGTCAACATTTTTCCGGTGTCGATGCGTGTACCTGCCGGGATGGGCTCCTTGGCCACAACGACCCGATAGAGCTTGACCGGCGCAGCGGCCGGCGCCGTCGACACGGGCGCGACACTGACGGGAGGCGCGCTGGGTACGGACGCCAACCGCCAAGCGACGAAGGCCAGAATCAGGCCCGCCACCAACAACAAACCTGCGACGATCTTGCTCAAACTGCTCATGGTGTCCCTTGCGATATCTGAACAACGGCTTGCGAACGCAATCGGGTGGGGATCCAGTTCGGACCCATGCCCGGCAAAGTGGTGATCAGGCGCTGCAGCGTGGCCAGCAATGGCCAGGACTGCGTGTCATAGGTCAGGGCGACGGTGGCGCAGTTGGCCGGCTGGCCGCCCGAGCCGGCCCATGTGCACGGTCGCGTTGCCGTCGTGCAAACGACCGCCGAGCCGGTGGAAAAGGCGCTCATCGCGGCGGAACACGCCGCCACGGGCACATTCGACTGACCATTGAACTGGGCGAACACAGCGGCGCGAGCGCCATCGGTCGCCGCCGAGGCCAATTGCTGTTGCATCCAGAACAGCACGCCAAAGCTGAGCACGCCGAAGATGAACATCAGCAGCATGATCAAAGTCAGGGAGAACTCCAGCGCGGCGATGCCACGCTCGCGCGACCGGGCGGGATGGCGGTGGCGGTTCCGCAGGGGGGCATGCATATCAGCTCTCCCCATTCAGATGCACCGTGGCACGGGCGCGAAGCACGCCAGAGGCCGGCATCAGCACGGTATTCAACAGCGGCAATGACGGAATGAGCGGATGGGCGCCGTAGGCATAGGACACGGTGACCTCGACCTGCCCCTGCGCGAGCGGCATGCCGCTGCACGTTCCGCCTGCCGAACTACTGAGCGCGCCAGAATTCCCGCAAACGGCAACCTGGACGCCTGCGGCGGACATGGAACTGATCCATTGGGCCTGATACAGCGCGGCGTCGCGCCCCGCATTGGCCCGCACCGTCAAGGATGGCGTGCCGCTTTGCCACTGCAATACCTTGCGCGCACCATCCTGCGCGGCGAGGGTCACGGATTGCTGTGCGGCGGCTACCAGGGAATACGTCAGAATCGCGTAGAACACCAGGAAGAACACCACGAATACCAGGCCGAATTCAAGGGCATAGACGCCACGCTGAGCGCGGCGGCTCCCATATACGCGGCGTACGGGATCTGGCGAAGGCGGTTGGTCACTGGCCAATAGCGCGACGCGATCAGATACAGCAGGCCATGCAGGCCGGCCAGCAGGCTCGCCACCACCAGAATCATGATCAGCGGCGCGATCCCCAGCAGCAGGCCGAGTATCGCGATGGCCTTGACGTCGCCCGCGCCCATCAAGCGCCTGCCCCACAAGAGCAGGAACGGTATCGCCGCCAGAAAGCCGGCGAGTGCCATGAGCCAGCCTGACCATCGCGGCGGATATACCCAGCCAGGTACTGCCCAAGCGGCCGCCAGCCAAAGCAGCTGCGCCACGAACCCCACAACGATCAACGCGTTGGGGACACGGCGATAGCGCAGATCGTTGTAGATCAGCACCAGATTCCAGCAGGCGAATAGCAGCCACCACAACACTTCCCCTGGATACAAGGCGGGACCTTCCAATAATTCAGCAAACCAGACTTCAGAAGTGTTCAAACGGAATCGCAGAATGCTGCTGAAGCCATGAAAATGTCGTACAGCCCGCCTGCCGGATGGCCCAAAGGGCCATCACGACATGGACTAGGCTTGCTGGGCGTTAAATTGCCCCGCCCTGGGAGGTAAGCTTGGCGCCCAAGTCTGTGAACAGACTGGTCAGGCCTCCAGTAAAGAAGCCGATTGCGGCGATGATCGCTACCGCCATCAGCCCGGCGATCAGCCCATATTCCAGGGCAGTGATGCCTTCTTCGTCATTCCAGAACTGCGCAAGTTTCGCTTTCATGTCGAGCTCCTAAGACTCGATTGATAATTGAGCTGCGCCGTCGCGCGACACCAGCCCCCTATGCCCGGAACTGCTTGCTTTGCGGGAGCATTCCTCGCCCGCGTGCAATCCGGGGCCCTACTAACCCGGCCCTAGCGTGGACCCTGGCACCTTGCCAGACTCCGACACCGGCGCCGATTCAATAATCGAGTCGATCCGCTGCGCCATACGGGCGCGGAACCGGGTTGATGCCCGCTGCAACTGCCAACGCATGATCAGCAGCGTCACGGCGGACAACGCAAAAGCGATATACGGAAGCATGAGCCCGCCGATTTGCAGGCTGGAAGAGTCGCGCGGCGTCGTGCAGATAACCGTACCGGCGGCCGCACCGGTGTAATGCATGCCGCACACGGCGATTGCCATCAAAATGGCGGCTCCGCCGCGCTGAAACTCATTCTGCGTATTGAAAGCCAGCCACAGCGCGGCTGACGC
>NZ_DBHKZA010000032.1:0-66073 GCF_057314935.1 Achromobacter sp. | reverse complement strand
GAAAGTGATTGCGGGGTTTTTTCATGCGCGGCGGCCGGTTTCGGCTGGCTTTCCTTCAGGGCGCAAGCACCTTCTTCATCGAAGGCGCCGCATGCAGCTGATAGTTCTCCCGTTCGTAGAACGCGACGGCATCCGGCCGTGCATCGAGAAACACCGCCGTCATGCCACGAGCGCGCGCGTCGCGTTCAGCGTAGTCCATCAAGGCCCGGCCGGCGCCGCTGCCGCGCACGGCCGCGTCTACGACGAGGTCATCCACATGCAGGTGCGCGCCGCGCGCCAGCGTGTGTACGGGCCGCATGCCCAAGACCCCGATGATCTTTCCGTTCAGAAAAGCCGCGACAAGCTCGTAACCCGAATGCGATTGGCGGCGCGCCCGCGCCAGGAATTCGGCTTCGTCCAGGGATCGGAGCTGGGCGATCACGGGGTAGGCGTGGCCCCATTCTGCTGGCGTGAGCCGTCTGATATCCAGCAGGGTATTGCTGCGTGGTTCGGTCATGGTTGCCGGGTTCCTTATGCAAAAGATTGAGCGTCTTGCGGGCGTGGCGCCGTGGACAGGTTCACGCCAACGCCTTCAATAGCGCGCGGGCCTGTTCCACCCCATCCGCGTCGTTCGGCCGGAAATCCATCCGAGTGGCCTGCGGCAATTGCGTGAAGAGCGTGTGGCTGCTGCGCGCGTAGGCGGGGTCGTAATGGCGGTCGATGAGTTCGCGGGCCAGGTCGATGCGCCGGCCTTCGTCCACCAGCTTCAGCCAGCCGTTGATGACGTCGCGGCTGTGCAGTCCCAGCAGGCGTTGCAGTTGCGTCTTCAGCCAGTCCGGGTTTTCGAACAGTTGGGCGTAGTCCTGTTGCAGGAAGGCGGCGCGGTCCTCGCGCGTGGA
Organism: Achromobacter sp.; assembly: GCF_057314935.1. Classification (NCBI taxonomy): domain Bacteria; kingdom Pseudomonadati; phylum Pseudomonadota; class Betaproteobacteria; order Burkholderiales; family Alcaligenaceae; genus Achromobacter; species Achromobacter sp. The sequence goes on along the minus strand of NZ_DBHKZA010000032.1, from coordinate 65,195 downwards.
GCGGACTTCGATGCAGGCGCCGCGGTGCATCGCTTGCAGCAGGGCGGGCGGCAGCGCTACCGAGCCGATCTTGCGGCTTTCCGCTTCGACGTAGACGGGCTGGGTGACGTCGATCGCCCGCAGGCGCGCGGCCAGCAGCGTGTCGAACCGCTTTTGCGAAGGTTGCGCGATGCCGGGCAGGGCGCCCAGCAGCGATCCGCGATGCGAGGCCAGCTGTTCCAGGTCCAGCGTCTGCGCGCCTGCCTGGTCCAGCGCGTTGAGCAGCCGCGTCTTGCCGCTGCCGGTGGGGCCGACCAGCACCACGCAGCGCAGCGCGGCGGGCAGCGCATCCAGCGCCGCCAGTGTGGCGCCGCGGTAGCTTTTGTAGCCGCCGTCCAATTGGCGGGCGCGCCAGCCGATCATATTGAACATGACCGTCATCGAGCCGGAGCGCTTGCCGCCGCGCCAGCAATACACCAGCGGGCGCCAACCCTGCGGCCGGTCGGCGAACGTGGTCTCCAGATGCCGCGCGATGTTGCGCGCCACGATGGCCGCGCCGGTGCGCGACGCTTCGAAGGGCGAGACCTGGCGGTACAGGGTGCCGACCTGCACGCGCTCTTCGTTGCTGAGCACGGGCGCGTTGATCGCGCCGGGGATATGGTCGTCGGCGTATTCCAGCGGCGAGCGCACATCGATGATTTCGTCGAAATCGGCCAGCTTGTCCAAGCTGGCGAGCAGGTGTTTCACGTCAGGAGCCGTTGTCGGGGATTTGATGGAGGGGAGGCGGTCCCTAGGATAAAGCTTTCCCGCCGCGCCGGTTGCTATTATCTGCGCATTCTCCCTGCCTGCCCGGAATATGGAATTCTCATTCAAATGCGCTTCGTGCGATCAGGTCCATCACGGCCTGCCCAGCTTTGGCGCCGACGCGCCTGAAAGCTATTACCGCCTTGCGCCGGAAGAGCGCCAGCAGCGCGGCGACCTGGGCAGCGACGACTGCGTGATCGACGAGGAGCATTTTTTCGTGCGGGGCTGCATCGAGCTGCCCATCCAGGGCCATCCCGAGCCTTTCGTGTGGGGCGTATGGGTATCGGTCAGCCTGGCCAGCTTCGAGACCTGGGTCCGCACGTTCGACGCGTCCGAACGCGCGCAAACGCCGCCGATGTTCGGCTGGCTGAATACGCAGCTGGCACCGTATCCGGATACGTTGAGCTTGAAGACGCACGTGCATTTGCGCGACGGCGGCGTCAGGCCATCGATTGAATTGGAGCCGACCAGCCACCCGCTTGCCGTCGAGCAACGCGAGGGCATCACGGTGGACCGGGTCGCGGAAATCTACGCGATGCTTGTGCACGGCACAGGCAACGCGCAAACCTAGGAGCCGCCTTTGAAGCCCAGCAAGATATTCGACGCCGCGCGTAGCGGCGATGTGAAAGGGGTGCAGGCTTGCCTGGACGCGGGCGCGGACCCGGCGGCCGTCGATGCGTATGGATTCACGGCATTGCAGCAGGCTGCGATGGGCGCCAATGACACGGAGATCCCGGACAACCTGCAAGTGCTCAAGCTGCTGATCGACGCCGGCAGTCCCTTGGAGTTCCAGCGTGAGGGGCGCACCGCGCTGTATCTGGCAGCCGAATTCGCTCCCAGTACCGATGCGGTGCAACTGCTGATCGACGCGGGCGCCCGCGCGGACATCCGCGATGCCCATGGCAACCACATCACCGTGAACGCGATGATGCCCGAGGTGCAGGAACTGCTGTCCACGCTGACCGGCGTGGCGCTGGAGGCGCCGGAGCCCGAGCCGGAACCGGTCAAGCTCAGCGCGGCGCAATGGCGCGACGCGCAGGCCCGGCTGGACGCGTTGTTCGCATCGTTGACGCATTCGGGGCTGGTGGCCCTCCAGGTTGCGGGCACCACGCAGTCGGATGGCTTTGCCGACTGCTCGGAGATCTTTCACGAGCGCGGCGGCGCAGCCGCCGGCCTGCATGGATTCTGCTTCTATACGCGCCAGGACCGCGACCGCGCCAAGAAGGCGGGGCGGATGGAACTGGCGTTCTGGGGCGCGCCGGAAGGCGCGGATGCCGATATGGTGAGGGTGGGGGAACTGATCGTGCGCGCCGCGGAGGCGGCCGGACTGCCCGCCGCATGGAACGGCAGCAGCGCACGGCGGTCCACGCTTACGCTTTTCTAAGTTGCCGAAGGCGGGCGACGGGTGTGCCGCGCCCGCCTTCACCAACAATGCTCAGGCGCTGAACGTCAGCGTATTGCTCAGGTCGCCCATGGGGTGCTGGCCGCGCGCCGACATCGCGTCATCGCGCGCCTTCAGGCCTTCCAGCATCGGCAGGTCGAACACGCGCGTCGCCAGACGCAGGATCGAACCCGTGTCGTACACCGTGTGGTCGACGGTGCCCTTCTTGGCAAACGGCGAGATCACCAGCGCGGGGATGCGCGTGCCCGGGCCCCAGCGATCGCCCTGCGGGGGCGCCACGTGGTCCCACCAGCCGCCGTTTTCATCGACGGTGACCACCACCACCATGTTCTCCCATTGCGCGCTCTTGCGCAGGCTGTCGACGATGTGGGCGATATGGCGGTCGCCCGAGTCCACGTCCGCATAGCCGGCGTGCATGTTCAGGTTGCCTTGCGGCTTGTAGAACGTCAGCGCGGGCAGCTTGCCGGCTTCGACGTCGGCCAGGAATTTGTTGGTGGACGACAGGTCGCCCAGCCCGCCGTCGCGCAGGTGCGCGCTGCGCGCGGCCGTGCCGGGTGCGGTGCTCTTGAAATAGTTGAAGGGCTGGTGATGCGCCTGGAAGTTCGGCGACGACGGAAAGCCCGTGTTGGCCGTGGAGTCCACGGCGGCTTGCCAGCCGCCCGCGTACCAGGCCCAGTCCAGCCCCTTGGCCGTCATCAGGTCGCCGATGTTGTTGTGGGTCTGCGGCACCATCGTTTGCGGATTGGTGGCGTCGGCCAGCGTCGGGTCAGTCGCGTCGCGGCTGAAAGACGGCCAGTAGGGCGGGGCCATGGTGTTCACGCCGTAACCGTCCGGCGTCAGCGCGCTGGCGCCGAATTGCGGAATGCCGGTCAAGGCGCTGGCGGGCGAGGCGGGCTTGGGCTGCAGGCGCGGGTCGGCGGGATCGGCGCTTTGCAGTTGCGCGATCTGGGTCTTGGCGACCGAGTCGGCCACGTCGGGATAGAAGGGCGGACGGCCTGCGACCAGATACTGATGGTTCAGGAACGAGCCGCCGAAGGCGCCCTGGAAGAAGTTGTCGCACAGCACGAATTCCTGGGCGAGCTTCCACAGGCGCAGGTTGTAGGCGGAATCGCTGTAGTGGCCCATGACCAGCGCGCCGGAGTCGGCCCACGCGACGAAGCGGTCGTTCTTGCCGCCGTTGATTTGCATCTGGTTCTGATAGAACACGTGCCACAGGTCGCGCGTGACGACGCCCTGGGGCAGCGGTTCGCCCTGCGGCCCCAGCAGCGCGAACGGCGCGTTGGGCAGGTTGTTCATGTAGGGCGCGGCCTGATCGACCTGGTACGTGATGTGGTTGGCCTGTTGCGACGTGGGCACCATGCCGTTCCACACGGGCGGCAGGACGGACAGCGGCGTGCCGTCGCGGTCGTTCTGCGCGTAGTCCGCTGCGGTCAATGCGGACAGCGGCTTTTCGACGCCGGGGAAATTGGCGAACAGGTTGTTGAAGCTGCGGTTCTCGGCAAAGATCACGACCACCGTTTTCACGTTGGCGCGCAATTGCTGCGTCAGATCCGGCGCGGGGATGGGCGTCGGCGTGGGGTCGGGCGTGGGCGTGGCGGGGCTGTCATCGTCGTCATCGCTTGAGCAACCGGACAGGGCGCCCATCGCCGCGGCGCTGGCGCCGAGTGCGGCGATGCCGGTCAGGAAGCCGCGGCGCGTGGGGCGCACGGGAGATTCCGCGTCCGTGGGAGCGGCGGACGGCGCGCCGGTGTTCTTTTCTTTGTCAGACATGAGGATGGACTCTTGAGCTTGCGGGTGACGTGGCGCACTGTCATTGCGCCGCGGGATCGCCGGATGACAGCCGGCATCGTTAACGGCCGCTAGGCTAAAGAGCCAAGGTTCTATCGGTGTGACCATCCGCTGTCAGAAAGCTGTACGCCATGCGCGGCAGTCAGCGGACGGGGGCGCGGCGCGGTGCGGGTCGATGTGAGATATTCCTGTCCCCGACTTGCACGTTTTCTGAAACAACGCTATTATTCAAGGCTTGCTTTTTGATGCGCCCGTAGCTCAGCTGGATAGAGTACCTGGCTACGAACCAGGGGGTCGTAGGTTCGAATCCTGCCGGGCGCGCCAAGTTTTCAGTACCCCACGTTCCACGTGAACGAAGGATGCGAAAAAACTTAAAAGAAAAAGCAAATAGGGGTAGCAGCAGCCCCAACGGCTTAATTATTCTGATATAATTTTGCCTCTTTGTCGGAGCGCCCGTAGCTCAGCTGGATAGAGTACCTGGCTACGAACCAGGGGGTCGTAGGTTCGAATCCTGCCGGGCGCGCCAAAGAAAGAAAATAGAAAGGCCTTTGATCTCGTATCGAAGGCCTTTTTGTTTTTCCGGCGCATGATAGGCGTGCGAATGGACATTCACCCGCCTGCTTGTGCCTGGATGTTGGAACTGCGATTCGAACTGCGCATTGAATGTCAGTTGTGCGGCGCGCGGGTGCTTGCAGTTTGCGCGCCGTGCCTTGCATCTTCAGTATCGTCGAATCCCCAATCCCCGACGCTTGCCCAATCGTCTCCAAGGAGTTCGATGGGGTGCATGGTGCGGTCGGAGCCGTTGCCGCAACTCATCGCGTCGGTTGGGCAATAGCGGTCGCAGCCCCAGCAGATGCGTTCGGGGTGCTTGGGATGCATCGGAAATTTCTTGGCCATGGTTTGCCGGCATGCGCGGTGGGGCAGGATTGGGTCCTGCGTTGCTGCAGGGTCAGCGTACCGCGCAGGGGCGGAGGCCATCGTTGATCTGGCGCAAAGCATCGCGGATCCTGGCAAACCGCATGTTTTCTTCACCCGATTTGCATGATGGTGTTTTTTCATGTTATAAACACGCCTCTTTCGGAGCGCCCGTAGCTCAGCTGGATAGAGTACCTGGCTACGAACCAGGGGGTCGTAGGTTCGAATCCTGCCGGGCGCGCCACCTTATTTTGAACACGCGGTATCAACGATGCCGCGGTTCAGCCGAAAGGCAAAAGCAATACAAAAAGCGGCTTGATGGTCATCCATCAAGCCGCTTTTCTTTTGTCCGGGCTACTGACTGCACCGCCGCCAAAGTCCGTTGCGGCAGCTCAACCTCGGATCACCGCATCCGGATCACCGCATCCGGATCACCAAAACCCGGATCACCAAAACCCGGATCACCACACCCGGATCACGCGCCCCGTCTGCGCGCCTTCGACGCTGCGGCTGTAGGCCAGGGCGACGCGGCTGGCGGGCGCGGCTTCGAAGCCGGGGAAGTAGGGGCCGTAGCTTTCCATCGACTCCTGCAGCACCGTCGGGCTGACCGAGTTGATGCGGATGCCTTGCAGTTCCACGGCCGCGCCGCGCACGAAACCGTCGATAGCGGAATTGACCGCCGAGGCGTTGGCGCCGAAGCGGATGGGCTCGTCGCTGACGATGCCGCTGGTAAGCGTGATGGAGCCCCCCGCGTTGACATAGTGCTGGCCGATCAGCGCAAGGTCCACCTGGCCCAGCAACTTGTCGTGCAAGCCGATCTTGAACTGGTCTGCCGTCATTTCAGAGAGCGGGCCGAAGTGCAGGGCGCCGGTCGTGGAGACGATGGCGTCCACCTTGCCCACGCGTTCGAACAGGCTGCGGATGCTGTCGCTGCGGGTGACGTCGACCTGGTACTGGCCTCGGGTCTTGCCCACGGCGATGATGTCGTGGCGTTGGCCGAGCTCTTCTGCGACCGCGCGGCCGATGGTGCCGGTGGCGCCGATAAGGATGATTTTCATAAGGGTCTCCCGGGGATTGCCCGAAATCTGTTGGCTTTTGGGGCGCACCGGCCCAGCGCCAGTGCATGCAAACATTCTCGCCGTTCGATTTCCATGGAAAAATCCAGGAATGGTGGAAACACTTCACACTCAGGGTGCGTAATTCATGGACCGGTTGCTCAGCATGGAAGTGTTCGTGGCGGTCGTGGAGCTGGGCAGCCTGACCGCGGCAGCGGGGCGGCACCAGATGTCGGCGGCCATGGCGGCCAAGCACGTCAAGGGCCTGGAGGCCCGCTTGGGGGTGCGCCTGATGAACCGCACCACGCGACGGCAAAGCCTGACCGAGGCGGGCCAGGCCTATTTCGCGCGCTGCAAGAGCATCCTGGCCGAGATCCGCGACGCCGAACAGGGCGCCGAAGCCTTGCGCCTGACGCCCAGGGGCCATCTGCGTATCACCTCGACCGTGACTTTCGGATCGTTTGCGTTGACGCCGGCCATTGCCGACTACCTGTCCATCTATCCCGATGTCAGCGTGGAACTGGTGCTTAGCGATGCCGTGGAAGACATCGTCGCGGCGCGCTATGACCTGGCGGTGCGTATCGGCGAGCCGGCGGATTCAGCGCTGGTCGCGCGTACGATCGGGCGCTACCAGATGATCATTTGCGCCGCGCCCGCGTATCTGGAGCGCTACGGCACGCCCGCCACGCCGGACGACCTGGCTCGGCATCAATGTCTGGATTTTTCCTATTGGAGCCGCCGCACCGGATGGCAGTTGAACAGCGGCGACGGCAATCAGGTGGGATATCCCACCGGCCGGTTCGTCTCGAACAATGGCCAGGCGCTGCGGCAGGCGGCGCTGGCGGGCTTTGGCGTGGTGCTGCAGCCCGAACTGCTGCTGGGCGAGGACGTGCGCGCGGGCAGGCTCGCGCCCATCTTGCAGCCCTACTGGCCCGCCGCGCGCCCGATCTCGCTGCTGTATCCCAAGGACAGGCAGGCGTTGCCCAAGCTCACGACCTTCGTGGACTTCCTGGTGGACCGATACACGCGGTAGGACACGGGTTCATCGCCGTCGTCGGTCGACCGCCGTCAGCGAGATGCCGTTTTTGAGCATCTCGTAGGCCTGGCCGCCTAGCCAGGTGACTTTTTCGCCGGAACTGGTCCGGCAGATGCAATGCATCTTCGGATCGAAGCGCGACGTCCCCAGCGCGGAATACGCGTCAAGGTCGGCCACGAAACGTTCAATGCGATACAGGGTGCCATCGGGGGACGTGACCAGCACATCCGTCAATCGTCTTGCGGTGCCGAGCATACTGCTTACCTCCTGCGCGGGGCCGTCTTTAACGCGGCGCCAAAGTCACGTGGACGTTCCATGTGTCGAAGCCGAGGGCAATCCCCTCGCTGCGCTACTGAAAACGTCCCCCTAACAATGAATCATCGAGTTGGTCGGGTGACACGCCCAATGCTTCCGAAACGCGATCCAGGATGACCTGGCGAGGCCGTGGACGCGGCCGTTCCAATTCAATGTAGATAGAGTGATCCACGCCAAGCCGGGCAGCCATATCGGCAGTGCTGATATTGAGGTGCTCGCGCCAGGCGCGTATCAAGCTCCAATCGTTGCCGGTTTTTAGATTGACGACAGCTAGTGGTAAATGGGCGTGCTCCGCAGTCAGTTTCTTGTGCGGGGCCGCCCTGTATGCATCCGGCCCACTTCGCTTGGCGGCGCCGCTTCTGCGGGATTCGCCTCGGGGCGTCGTGATATCGGATTCGGCGGTGTATATCGCACCGCCGTTAGTCTGACGATACTGGTTATTTCCTATCCAGGAAAGCGTTTCACCGTTATCAAGCATGCACTCGCAATCCAGGTGGTAATTGCTGGGAACGCTCTCAAGTTTGGCAATGGTTTCGGTGGTCGTGGCATGGCGCACCACACGATGCAAGACACCGTCTGATGAGCGCACAAAAACATCGGGAAGTCTCCAGGAAAAAGGGATGATGCTCTCCACGGCCGAAACAGCTTGCGCCACTGTAATCCGGTGGCGAAGCGGTGAGATTTGGGGTTTCCCCTCTACTGCTGCACAACCTTGTTTCTACCCCACATCGGCCCTAAAGATCTTCACAAATGTTCACCAGACATGACGCGATCAACCCCGCGCCGCCCATCGGCAGGGCCGGTCGTTTGGGGGTATCCCGCAGCGTGGTCAGGCGCCGGTGGCGCCGAAGGCCGCCGCCAGCATGCGGGGCATGACATCGGCGGCTGCGCCGTGCAGATTGCAGTGCGCCTGCCGGTCCAGCGGCGTCACGGTCGGGTTGACCTGAACGACCGTCGCCCCTGCGGCCAGCGCGCGCTGGGGCAATTCCGCGGCAGGGTAGACCAGCGCCGACGTGCCGATGGAAAACAGCAGGTCGCATTGTTCGGCCGCGCGCAGCGCGCCGCTCCAGGCGTCGGCAGGCAGGCTTTCGCCAAACCATACGACGCCGGGCCGCACCGGCGCGCCGCAACGCGTGCAGGCGGGCGGCGCGAGGCGGCGTCCTTCGTCGGGTTCTTCAGGCATGCCGTCGGAAAACGCTTGTGGCGCGCCGCAAGACGAACAGCGCGGCGCATGCAGGCTGCCGTGCAGGTGCGCCACCTGCGCGCTGCCGGCGCGCTCATGCAGGTCGTCCACGTTCTGCGTGACGACGGTCAGCTCGGGAACGTGGCGCGCAAGCGCCGCGATGGCGCGGTGCGCGGCATTCGGCTCGGCACGCAGGGCTTGCGCGCGACGCCATTCATACCAGCCCCAGACGATATCGGGGTGCGCGCGGAACGCGTCGGGCGTGGCCAGCGCCTGCGCGTCAAAGCGCGACCACAAGCCCGTCAATGCATCCCGGAAGGTGGCGATGCCGCTTTCCGCGGAAACCCCGGCGCCGGTGAAGACGACGACGCGTTGCGCGCCGCGTAAGGTCTCTGCCAGCGTGGGCGGAATATCTTGATAAGTACTCGTCATTTTCAACCTGGAAGATAGTCCGATACGCTGCGCGCTCAGGCCCAGGCCTGTCAAGCGCGGCTTGCCACCGATCGCCGTGACGGCGGCAGGGGCAAGCGTGCGCAAGTATCCCGAATGGTGGATACTGGTTTTCTCATCTGGGATTTTCCCGACGATACGGAGATACGCAATGCTCGACGCCACACCCGGTCTGGACCGGCTTCGCCGTTTCATCGCCACCGCAACGCGGCTGGCGGCCCCGGACGCGCTGGCGCAGACGCCCGCGCTCGAGGCGGCTTTCGCCGACCTGGTGCGCCACGATGACTGGCTGCCCGAAGCCTGTACCACGCCGCACCCGCAGTACTACCAGCAGTTCCTGCTGCATTGCGATCCCCTGGAGCGGTTTTCGCTGGTCAGTTTCGTCTGGGGGCCGGGGCAGTTCACGCCCGTGCATGACCATGAGGTCTGGGGCTATGTGGGCATGCTGCGCGGCGCCGAAATCAATCAGCGCTATGTGCGCCATCCGGACGGCCGGCTGACGCCCGCCGGCGAGGCCTCCACCTTGCAACCCGGCGATATCGAACGCCTGTCGCCTGAAGCAGGCGACATCCATCGCGTCTCCAACGCCTTCGCGGACAGCGTGTCGATCAGCGTGCATCTGTACGGCGGCAACATCGGCGCGGTGTCGCGGCATGTCTACGATCCGCAGACGGGGCAGCCCAAACCATTTGTCTCCGGCTATTCGTCGCCCAGCCTGCCGAATCTTTGGGACCGGTCCGCCGCCGTGCGCGCCGCGATCCCCGGGCTGAAAGGCTGAGCGCCGCGTCCCGAAAGCGCTGTTCGCGCGCGGCGTCTCATGCTATGTTCCTGTCCTAAATATTAGGAAAAAATAGCATGGACAAGACGCTGCTCAAGGGGCTGATGGTGTTGGAGGCGGTGACCGACGTGGACAATCCGCCGCGCACCATCGATGCGCTGGCCGCGAGGGTTGGCCTCACCCGCAGCAATACGCATCGCACACTGCAAACGCTGATCCATGCCGGCTACGTCATCAAGGACGATGACGGCGGTGGATACCGTGGCGCGGTGCGCCTGTTCGAACTGGCCGCGCGCCAGCTTGCGCAACTTGACGTGCGCAAGCTGGCCGCCCCGTTCATGCGGACGCTGGCCGACCAGACGGGCGAAACCGTGCACTTGTCGGTGCTGGATGGGTTTGACGTGGTCTACGTCGACAAGATCGACAGCCCGCAGCCCATCCGGGCCTATTCGATGGTGGGCGGCCGCGCGCCCGCTTACGCGGTCGCGACCGGCAAGGCCTTGCTGGCCTACCAGCCGGACGGCTATGTCGAGCGCTATGCCGAGCAACTGGTGCGGCACACGCCTTCCACCATCGTGTCCATGGCGCTGCTGAAAGACGAGCTGCGCAAGATCGCCCGCGCGGGCTACGCCGTGAACCGCGGCGAATGGCGCGAAGGCGTGGGCGGGCTGGCCGTGACGCTGTTCAACAGCCTGGACCAGCCCGTGGCGGCAGTGGGCATCTCTGGACCGCTGGACCGCCTGAGCGCTGCTAGGATGAAGCAGCTGGCGCCGGATGTGTCCGCCTGTGCGCAGGCCATCTCGCAGGGGATGGGCTATCGGCGAGGCTTCCTGGATCAGTAAGCGGCGCCGGGTGGGCGAGCGTCGCCGCGATGCGCTGCGCCTGATCCCGCGCCAGCCGCGCGTTCACGTCCATGGACGTGGTCCAGAAGTAGGTGCCACCGGCCAGGCTGCCCAGCACCGAGATCTGCGTCAGCACCGCATGTCGCGCATCTTTCAGGCAACCCGATTCGTAGTCCAGCGACAGTCCGCCGAACGGGTCCGGTTGCGCATGGCCATCGTGCAGCAACGCCGCCACCAGCGGATCACGAGTCGCCGCGGCATCTACCGAGAAGCTCGTGGCATTGATCAGGTGGCGGCTGGCGTGCGCGACGGTGCCGTCGGCGCTGCGCAGGCGCGTGTGGAACTGCAGATCCGCCGGGTCGTAGCGGCTGTCCACATAGCCTGCCCGCACGTGCAATTGCCCGCGTTGGAACAGCGCCTGAAGCTTCAGGGCATTGCGCATCGGGAAGGTGGCGCGGCGCGCCATCCACAACGACCGCCATTGCGATTGGAAACGGCGGCGTTCCGCCGCGGGCATCAAATGCCAGATCTGATCGACCGCCGCGTTGGTGGCGGCGGCCACGGCTTGCCAGGGTCGGGCCGCTAGCGACGAACGGCGGATCTCGTCGTTCAACGCGGTTTGCGCGTCCGCCTGCAAGCCCATCACGTCGTCGGCGTCCAGCGGGCCGCCCATCGCCCGCACTTCGTCCTTCAGCGCCTGCGCGATCACCTCGACGGATAGTGCGCCGCCGTAGCGCGCCGCCAGCTGCAAGGCGCCATCGCGGCTCAGCTGGCGCAGCGCTGCCGGCGGCTGGTTGTGAGGGCTGCGCACCGAGGGCAGCCGGCCGTTGCGCGATACGCACAGAATGGGGCCGCGATGGCCGGATTGCTGCAAGGCGGCGATGGCGTCCACCGCGCTGAGGCTGGTGCCGACCACACACACAGAGGCGTCCGGCGCGATCGCGCCCGCCAGTTCGGCGACCGGGTAGGGGCTGTTGAAATAGCCGGGCGCGCCTTCCAGATGCGGAAAGGCCTGCGAAGGCAGGTTGCCGTTGCACAGCACCGCATGGCGGGCATGCCAAGGCGCGCCCGCGTCCGGATTCACGCGCACGCCGCCATCGGGTAGCGGCGCCACGCGTTGTACCCGGCTTTGCACATGCAACAGCGCGACGCCCAGCCGCGGCGCCAACTGGCGGCAACGCGCATGGACGGCCCGCATGTAGGCGCCGAAGAGCGGCCGCGGAAGGAAGTCGGACGGGGCGATGGCCTGCACGCCATAGCCGCGCAGCCAGGCGGGATCCTGCTCGCGCAGCCAGTCGACGAAGTCCATCCGCTGGTCGGCCCGCGCCGACATGTTGCCGGCGGGGATGTTGAGCAGATTGCTGGAGAGGTCTGCTTGATAGGCGCCGCCCGGTCCCGGTTCGGCCTGGGGTTCGAAGACCGCCACGCGAAGCGGAGGGGAGGCAGGGCCGCGGCCCGCGGTTTCGAGCGTCAGCAGGAACTGGTACAGCAGGCTGACGCCGACCGAGCCGCCGCCCACGATGGCCAGGTCCGCGGCCGACGGCGGAGATGAGGCGGGGGCGGGCATCATTTGGCGGTAGACAGGCGCACCACGTCGGCCCAGCGGGCGACTTCCTGCTTCAGCACGCGGCTGGTGTCGGCGGGCGACGTGGCCACGGCATCGGCGCCAAGCTTCAACGCGGCCTGCTGTACCGAGGCCATGGCGGCGGCTTTCTGCATGCCGGCCGACAGTTTGTCGACGATGGCGGGCGGCGTGCCGGCGGGCGCCAGCAATGCGTAGGCGGTGGCGACGGAATAGTCCTTCACGCCTTGCTCTATCAGCGTCGGCAAGTCGGGCAGGGCGGTGGCGCGCGTGGCGGTGGTCACCCCCAACAGCCGGATCTTGCCGCTGGCGACCTGCGGCAGCAGCGCGGGCAGGGTTTCGATCACCATGTCGATCTGGCCGCCCAGCAAGTCGGTGATGGCCGGGCCGCTGCCGCGGTAGGGCACATGCATCAGGCGGGTGCCCGTCACCACCTGGAACAGTTCGCCCGCCATGTGTTGCGACGTGCCGGGGCCGGCCGAGCCGAACGTGATGGTGCCCGGCTTGCTCTTGGCCAGCGCGATCAGTTCCTGCACGTTCGCGGCGGGCACCTTGCTGTTGACGGCGACCGCCATCGGCATGCTGGTCGCCATGGAAACGCCGACGAAGGCGGTGGCGAAGTCATAGCCCGGCTTGTCCGGCATGGCGGCATGGATCGCATGGCTGCCCACGGCCCCCATCAGCAGCGTATAGCCGTCCGGCGCCGATTTGGCGACGTACTCGGCGCCGATTTCGCCGCCCGCGCCCGCCTTGTTTTCGACCACCACGCCTTGCCCCAGGAAATCCCCAAGGTGTTGCGCGTAGATGCGCGCAGCGGCATCCGTGGCGCCGCCAGGCGGGAACGGCACGACCATGCGCACGGGTTTCGAGGGCCAGGCCTGCGCCAGGGCTGGGCCGGCGGCCAGTGCCAGGACGGCGCCGGCGAGCGCAATGCGCCACGTTTGCTTCATGGGGAGTCTCCTTGGTGTGGTCGGTCCGTCATGCGCGGGCACCTGCGGTCGCGGGGCTTGCGGCGCTGCGGTCCTGTTTTATAAGTCCTAACATATAGGACTCGTATTCCAATAAATGGTTTACGTAGAATTCCACACGGTGATATGCTGGTCAACAATTAAGCGCTTCACTTAGGGATTGCACTAGGAAACACAGGGGGCTCGCACAAATCCGTCCGGCATGATGCCATCCTGGAAACCGCGCTCTTATAATATTTTTCGAATCCTAAATATTGAATTTTCATAACGAGAGGTCAGACATGACACCCAGTTCGGCACTTGCCGGCATCACGGTGCTGGAGATTTGCAATGTCGCGGCGGGGCCGTTTTGCGGCATGTTGTTGGCGGATATGGGCGCCGACGTGATCAAGGTCGAAAACCCCGAGGGCGGCGACACCCTGCGCAGCTGGCCCCCCATCTCCGACGGCTACAGCGAGAACTTCGCGTCACTGAACCGCAACAAGAAATCGGTGACGCTGAACCTGAAAGACCCCGGTGACCTGGCCCTGGCGCGCGAACTGGCGCTGGCCGCCGACGTGCTGATCGAAAACAATCGGCCGGGCGTGATGGACCGCCTGGGGCTGGGCTACGCGCAACTGCGCGAGGCCAATCCCAAGCTGGTCTATTGCTCCATCTCGGCCTATGGCCAGTCGGGTCCGCGCTCGCAGGAAGGCGGTTTTGACCTGACGATCCAGGCGATGAGCGGCATCATGAGCGTCACCGGCGAGGCCGGCGGCGAACCCGTGAAATGCGGCGTGCCGGTGGCGGACTTTTCGGCTGGCCTGTACGGCGCCTTCGCCATCGCTTCGGCGCTGCGCGCGGCCGCAGCCAGCGGGCAGGGCACGCACATCGACGTGCCGATGCTGGGCGCCACGCTGGGCATCGCTGCCTTGCAGACGTCGGAGTTCTTCGGCAGCGGCAAAGACCCCGTCAAGCTCGGGTCTGCGCACCCGCGCAACGCGCCGTACCAGGCGTTCCGTTGCAAAGGGGGCTACTTCGGCATGGCCGCGGGCAACCAGGCGCTGTGGAAGGGCGTGTGCGCTACCGTGGGCCGCGACGACCTGCTGGCAGATCCGCGCTTTACCGACACCAGCGCCCGCGCCCGCAACCAGACGGCGTTGCGCGAAATCCTTGAAGCCATCTTCGCCGCGGAAGAGGCGCACACCTGGCTGGCGAGGTTTCGCGCGGCCGGCGTGCCGTGCGCACCTATCAACACGTATTCCGAAGTGCTGGCGGATCCGCAGGTGGAGCATATGGGGTGGGTGCAGCCCGTGGAACTGCCCAACGGCGTGCAGACCCGCACCTTCGGCCTGCCGGTGCGCTTCGACGGGCAGACCACGGCGCTGCGCTTGCGCCCGCCCGCGCTGGGCGAGCACAACGACGAGGTGCTGGGCGCCTTGCGTGCCGCCAGGAAAGGAGTGACGGCATGAGCGGCGTTCTGCATATCGACAAGCAGGGAGACCGGCATGTGCTGACGCTTGCGCGCGCCGACAAGATGAACGCGCTGTCCGCTGAACTGGTGGAAGCGCTGATCACGGCGCTGGACGAGGCCGAGGCGCAGGCCGCCAAGCTCATCGTGTTCAAAGGCGAGGGCAAGAACTTCAGCGCGGGGTTCGACTTCGGCGACTGGCAGACGCAAAGCGAGGGCGACCTGCTGCTGCGCTTCGTGCGCATCGAGACCTTGCTGCAGCGCGTGGCGGCATCTCCTTGCCTGACCGTGGCGTTGGCGCATGGCCGCAATTTTGGCGCGGGCGTCGACCTGTTCGGCGCGTGCAAGTGGCGCGTCAGCGCACCAGACGCCACGTTCCGCATGCCGGGCCTGAAGTTCGGCCTGGTGCTGGGCACGCGCCGCTATGCCGCGCTGGTGGGCGCCGAACGTGCCCGCACGGTCTTGGAGCAGGCCGCGACATTCAGTGCGGAAGAGGCGTTGCGCGACGGTTTCGCCAGCCGGCTTGCCGCGCAGCAGGAATGGCCTGGCGTCGAGCAGCAGGCGGCGGAAACGGCAGCCGCGTTGACGGACGCCAGCCGGGTCCAGCTGTATGCGGCCTTGTCGCTTGAGACGCCGGACGCCGACCTGGCGCGCCTGGTGCGTTCCGCGGCGGCGCCGGGCCTGAAGGACCGCGTGGCCGCCTATCTGCAGGCGCGCTAGCGGCACAAGAACCAGCAGGGGAGGACAAGACAATGGCTTCGGGTTTCAATCAAAAGAACAAGCAGTGCTCGGTGGCGGCGTTGGCGGCGCTGGTGCCGGATGGCGCATCCATTGCGCTGGGCGGCAGCTTCCTGCACCGCGGGCCGTTCGCGTTCGTGCGCGAACTGATCCGCCAGGGCAAACGCGATCTTGAACTGATCAAGCAATCGCCCGGCTACGACGTGGACATCCTGTGCCGCGCCGGCGTGCTGCGCCGCGTGCGCGCGGGCATCGTGGCGATGGAAGGCAACTTCGGCCTGGCGCCGTGGTACCGGCGCGCGGTGGAGCGCCGCGAGATCGAATTGGAAGAGCACGCCTGCGCCAGCCTGACGGCGGGGCTGCGGGCGGCGGCCTTCGGCGTGCCGTTCCAGCCTTGCGGCGGCCTGCATGGCAGCGGCTTGCCGGCGCTCAATGGCTGGGCCTGCCTGGACGACCCTTACGGCAGCGGCGAGAAGACGTATGTCGTGCCGGCCATCCGTCCGGACTTCGCCGTGATCCAGGCGTCTGAAGTGGATGCGCTGGGCAATGTGCGGGTACATGGCACGGCGCAT
Source organism: Achromobacter sp. (assembly GCF_057314935.1). NCBI lineage: Bacteria > Pseudomonadati > Pseudomonadota > Betaproteobacteria > Burkholderiales > Alcaligenaceae > Achromobacter > Achromobacter sp. Next base: position 49,338 of record NZ_DBHKZA010000032.1, on the reverse strand, counting down.
TGGGACCGCATCATGTCGCGCGCCGCGGGCAGCGTGCTGGTGGTGGCCGAGAAGGTCGTCGACAGCGCGGTGTTCGAAGCGCAGCCGGAATCCACGCTGGTGCCGTACTTCATGGTGCAGGCCTACGCCGTGGCGCCAGGCAGCGCGTGGCCGGGATCGTGCTGGCCGGATTACGCCATCGACTATCCCGCGGTAGAGGCATACATGGACAAGAACAGCGATCTGCAAGCGCACCTGGCCGCGGCGCCCGAAGCGCAAGGGGGCAATCATGGCTGAGCAATGGTCGGGCTTTTCGTACATCGTCACCAACCTGGCGCGTTTCATCCGCCCCGACGAGATCACGTTCAGCGGCGTCAATTCCACGATGCCGATGTTGGCGTGCCTGCTGGCCAAGCGCGCCTATGACTGGGACTTCGTCTACATCAACGTGGCGGGCGGCGTGAATCCGCGGCCGTCGCACATCCCGATATCCAGCTCCGATCCGGTGCTGGCCGAGCACACGGCGTCGATTTTCTCGAACGAGGATTTCTACGATCTGTGCACGCGCGGCCGCATGGACCTGACCTTCCTGGGCGCGGCGCAGATCGACGGCGCGGGGTGCGCCAACAATTCCTGCATTGGCGACTGGCACGAACCCAAGGTGCGCCTGCCGGGCGGCGGGGGCGGCGCGGTGATGCTGCCCACCGCGCGTCGCGCGTGCACGTGGCGCACGGAACACTCGCGCCGCACGTTCGTGCAGAAGCTGGATTTCATGACGTCCTGGGGCGGCTTCCATGGCGTGGTGACGCCGATCGCCGTATTCGTGAAGCGCGACGGCAAGCTGGCCTTGCAGTCGTGGCATCCGGAGTCCAGCCTGTCGGAAGTGCGCGAACGCACGGGATTCGATTTCGACGCGACCGGCGCCGCGCCGTCCGAGCCGCCCACGGCGGCTGAAGCCCGTGCGCTGCGCGAGCTGGATGCGGACGGTCAGTTCGAACGCGACGCCGCCGTCGCGCTGCGCTAGGAGGCCGCCATGACGATTGCCGAGGCCACGCTGGTGGCGGCGTGCGAACGCGCGTGGCGCCAGCCTGAATGGTCGGCGCGGCCCGCTATCTTGACGGCCGACGAAACGTTGACCTATTCGGCGTTGCATCGCCGGGTGGGGCAGGTGGCCGGTGGCCTGCGCGCTGCCGGCGTGCCCCGTGGCGCTTTTGTGGCGGTGGCTATGGAACGTTCGCTGGCGCAGGTGCTGGCCATTCTGGGCGTGATGGCGGCGGGGGCTTGCCCTTGCCCGCTGGAGCCGCGCCTGTCGGTCGAGGAAACGGCGCGGCGCGTGTCGGCGGTGGGGCTGGGCTGGATGCTGCACGACGTGGTCAACGCCGCGACGGCAGAGGCTTGCGGCCTGCCCCCGGCACGCTTGCTGGCAGCCGGCCAGATCGCGCAGGGGCCGGTGGACTGGTCGGGCAGCGACGTCGCTACCGCGGACCCCGGCCTGCTGCTGTTCACCTCCGGCAGCACGGGCAATCCCAAAGGCGTGCTGCTCAGCCACCTGGGGCTGGCGAACAACGCGCGCGGCGTATTGGCGCACACCGGGTTGACCCCCGATGACCGCCTGCTGCACGTGATGCCGCTGCATCACACCAATGCCCTGAACAATCAGATTTTCACACCGCTGCTGGCGGGCGCCAGCGTGGCGCTGGCCGGCCGCTTCCGGGCGGACGACATGCCGGGATTGCTGCGCGCGTTCCGGCCCACCATCATCACCGGCGTGCCCACCATGTACGCCCGCATGCTGGAATTGGCGTTCGATCCGCAAAGCCTGGCGGGCTTGCGCTTCGCGCGTTGCGGGTCGGCCCCGATCACGGAGGCGTTGCACCGGCGTATCGAGGCCTTCCTGGGTTGCCCGCTGGTGGTGTCCTATGGCTTGTCGGAGGCGACCTGCACGTCCACGATGAACCCGCCCGCGGCACGGCGCGTGGGCTCCGTCGGTACGGTGCTGGCTGGTCAACGCGTGACGTTGCGGCTGCCGGACGGCTCGCAGGCCGCACCCGGCGGCGAAGGCGAGATCTGCATCGAAGGCGACAGCCTGATGCTGGGCTACCTGGGGGTAGGCGACGCGGACGGGGGCGCGCCTTTGCTGTTGCGCACCGGCGACCTGGGCCGATTCGACCCGCAGGGATATCTGAGCATCACCGGCCGCATCAAGGATGTGATCATCCGCGGCGGCGAGAACATTTCACCGGCGTTGGTCGAAGGCGTGGTTACAGGCTTGCCAGGCGTGGCAGCGTGCTGCGTGGTCGGCGCGCCCGATGAGGACCTGGGGGAGGTGCCGGTGATCTTCGTGCAGCGTGGCGGCGACGGCGTGGCGGATGACGCGTTGCAGGGGGCGGCGATCCAGGCCGAGGTGCTGGCCCGCCTGGGACGCATCTATGTGCCGCGCGATGTCGTGTGGATCGATCGGCTGCCGGAGAATGCGGTGGGCAAGGTGGACCGCAAGGCCTTGGCCCGCCAGGTGGCCGCGCAGGCTGCCAGCGCCTGAAAGGGTCTGTCGGGCCGGGCAGGGCCAGATCGGCACGTCCCGCGCAGGTCGGCAGAGGCCAGTCAGGACTGGCCGCGCAGCCTGGCCAATTCGGCCGATAGCTGCGCGACAAGCGCCTGCGCGCGGGCCAGCGGATCGTGCCCCTCGGGCAGGGAGCCCGCGGGCGCGGCGTGGCCAGTTTCGGCTTGGGCGGGAGCATCCTGCAGCCGGGGGTGCACGCTTTCGTGGCCCACGCTGACATCCACGTCGAACACCAGTTGCTCGGCGCGGTGCCAGGTCGTGAACCATTCCAGCGGCCGGCCGTGCTGGTCCATGCCCTGGCCTTGCAGCATCAGCAAGGGCGTACCCGCCTGCGTATCCAGCAGGCCGGCCAGCGCGGCGTCCGCGGCAACGGCGCGGATCTGGTTGCGGCCGGCGCCTGGGCGCAGGCCGAAGCGCCGCGTCAGCACGCCGTGCAACGACGCGTCGGTCAGGTCATCGGCGCGCAGGCCAGGCACCGCGTCGGCGGGCAACCAGGTGCGCACATATGCCAGCGGGGCGTCTGCCACGTGGCGCAGGCGTTCCAGCATCAGCAACTGGGCCGTGCCGAAAAAAGCCGCCACGTCATCGGGTGGTTCGGCGCGCGCGAAGGCCAGCACGCGGGTCTGCAAGGCAACGCCCGATTGGGCGAACTGTTCGTACAGGCCGGTAGAGCGCTGCACCAGCCGGCGGTGTTCCTGCGGCGCCGCTACGGTCGCGGGACGCCCGGTTTCGCGCTGGATCAATCCTTCGGTGGCCAGGGCGGCCAGTGCCTGGCGCACCACGCTGCGCGCGACGCCGAACCTGTCGCATAGCGCGGCTTCGCTGGGCAGCACGGCGCCGGCCGCGAGCTTGTTCGTCCGGATGTAGCCCCGCAGCAGGGTTGCCACCTGGGCGTGCAGCGGGATGTCTCCACTGCGATCAAGAACGGGCAATGCGTCGTGCGTGGCGGGCGCCATGGGAATCAACCTCCGGTTTGTGCCCGCGCAGTTTCCCACACATGCGTCCAGCCCGGGGCCAGATGCGCGGCGCGCTCGGCGGCCAGGATCAAACTGTCTTCGCGGGCGATGCCCTTGCCGGCGATGTCGAACGCGGTGCCATGGTCGACGGACACGCGCACGACGGGCAGGCCCACCGTGATGTTCACGCCGTCGTCGCCATAGACCGCCTTGAAGGGCGCGTGGCCCTGGTCGTGGTAACAGGCGATCACGAACTGCCATTTGCCGCGCACGGCTTGCGGGAACAGGGCGTCGGCCGGGATCGGGCCGGCGGCCAGGATGCCGGCCGCGTTGGCTTCGGCGACGGCCGGGGCCAGGATGTCGGCGTCTTCGCTGCCGAAGATCCCGTTTTCACCAGCGTGCGGGTTCAGGCCCGACACGGCCACCGGCTGGTCGCCGCGGCCCAACGCCTTGGCGAACGATCCGGCCAGGCGCAAGACGGCGCGCATGCGCGTCGGGGTCAGGTCTTCAATGGCCTGGCGCAGCGACACGTGGGTGGTGGCGTGGAAGATGTACAGGTCGCCGGCCGATAGCACCAGCGAGAACGTCTTGACGCCGAACTCGTGCGCCAGCAGTTCGGTGTGGCCGGGCCACTTGTGGCCGGCGGCGTGCATGGCGGCCTTGTTCAAGGGCGCGGTGACGATGCCATCGACTTCTCCGGCGCGCGCCAGGGCGCAGGCCGTCGTGACGAAGCGCACCGATCCGTCGCCGGCGTCGGCGCTGATTTCACCCAGCTTGACGTGGGCCAGCGACGGGCCGGCTTGCAGCACTTCGATCGTGCCGGGGGCGTTGCTGCAGTCGGCCGCGCGGTCAAGCTTGCGCACGATGGCGGGGTCGCCGCCCAGGTTGCGAACGGCGTTTGCCATGACGTCCACGTCGCCGACCACCAGCAGGCGTGCCTTCTGGCGCAGTTCGTCATGGCCCATCAGCATCTTGGCCGTGATTTCCGGGCCAATGCCCGCCACGTCGCCCAGGGTGACGGCCAGCAGCGGCAGCTTGTTGGGTTGGGGTTGTGTCATCGCTTGAATCTCCTGTCGCGGATCGCGCTCACCGCGCGAACCAATACGTCTTCGGTGCCAAAGCCGCCGGCCTTGGTCACCACGGGCAGGCCAGCGGCCGTGCCCCCGGTCAGCGTGCCCAGAGGCACGCCGCCCATCACTTCGTCCACCAGCGCGATGCCGCGGGCGGCCAGCGCCACCAGCACGCTGCGCGCGCCGTCCCCGCCGGTGGCGACCACGCCTGCCGCGCGCGAGGTGGTGATCAATTGCGCCGCCAGGCTGCCCAGGCGCTCGGCGACCATTTCGGAATCCAGTCCGTCGAGCTGCCCTTCGGGCGCCAGCAGCAGCACGGTGCCGGCCTCGGCCGGCGCCTGCGCATGGTGTTGCAGCAGCGGCTGGCTCCAGGCGCGCCAGGCCGCGTCGTCCGCCAATTGCGCCAGCGACGGCGTCCACGTGTCGGCGCCCGCGGCCTGCAGCGCGGCGGCTTGCGCGCGCGCCGCGCTGTGCTGCGACGTCACGACGACGACGACAGGCGCCGTCTGGTCGGCGCCTGCCCAGACACGGGCCAGCGGCACGGCCAGGCCGCCCGCGCCCACGGGCAGGGCCTGTTCGCCGAGCAGGCCGATGGCGCGGGCCAGGCGTTCCAGGTCGGCATCGGTGGCGGCGTCGACCACGACCGTGTTGCCGGCCTGCCGGATGCGCGCGGCCAGCGTGTCGGGCGTATCGCCCGCTTGCGCCGCGACGTGGGCGCAACCCAGCAGCGTGGGGATATGGCTTTCGGTCACCGGCGTGACCGGGTCGGTCGCGGCCGAGGTCTCGGTGACCGGCTTGCCGTTCACATACAGGATGCCCTGTTCGACGGTGCGGCCCGTGGCAGGAAAGGCGGGGCAGATCACCGCCACCGTGTCCGGGCCCCAGGCGTCGCGCGCCGCGTCGATCTCGGCCTTGAATGCGCCGCGCAAGGTGGAGTCCACCTTCTTGTACAGGCGCGATACGCCGGCGGCACGCAACTGCCGCACGTTCTGCTCAATGACGCGTGCGGCGTCGGCGGCGGGCAGGGCGCGGCTGTTCGTCGTGACGGCCAGCACTTCCACGCCGGCCGTGGCCGGGCCGGACAGCGCCTCGTCGGCGCCGCCGATGGACAGGTGAGTGCTCCAGCCGGCGCGGACGAACTGCACCGCGGTATCGCCGGAACCGGTCAGATCATCGGCGACGATGGCGATCGTGGGATTCAAAGAGCCTCTCCGCGCGCCTCGCCCAACGTGGGCGTGCCGCTAGTAGTTTCCGCATCCTCGGATTTGAGTTCACCGGCTCGTTTGAGGAAGTACGAGGCCAGGATCGGCGCCAGGATCGAGCTGATCAGCACGCACGCGGCGACCTGCGCGGTGGCGGTCGCGACGTATTGCTGGAAGTTGGGGTCGGCTGCCGCCACCACGGCGGGCGTGGCGATGGCGTTGCCGGCCGTCGTGCCGGCAGCGAAGCCCAGGCCGCTCTTGCCGCCGCGGCGCAGGATCATACGATAGCCCAGGTAGACCAGACCGCCGGTGATGGGGCTGATGATCAGGCCCAGGATCAGGCCGCTCATGCCGCCGCTGACGACTGCGCCCAGGTTGATGCCGGTGCCCAGCGCGAAAGCGAAGAACGGGATGACGATGTTCGGCACGGGCTTGAGCACGTCGCGCCATTTGGGGTCCAGGTTGCCGACCACCACGCCCAGCAGGAAGGGCACCAGCGCCGCCACCAGGGCGATCATCGGAATGTCGGCCAGGCCGGACGCGCCCAGGAACAGCAGGCTGAAGAAGGGGCCGTCGTTGACTGCGCTGGCGACGTAGGCGCCGCGGTCGCGGGCATCGCCGTACTGGCCGGTGTAGGCCAGCCACAGGCCGCCGTTGCTGTTGTCGAAGGCGGCCAGCATGGCCAGGATGGACACGCCCAGCACGCCGTCCAGGCCGACATAGCTGCCCAGGATGATGATGAGGGTGGCGGGCACCAGCGTCTTCATCAGCAGGATGGTGCCTGCGGTGGCCAGGATGGGGCCGCCGGTGCGGGTGTTGACCTGCGTGCCGGTCGCGAAGATCAGCAGAGCGATCAGCGGCAGGGCGCTGTTCTTGAAGAGGGCGGTGGTGAAGCCGCCGATGGCCAGCGCATCAGGGGCGAAGGTGCCGATCAGGGAACCCAGGATCAGCGGCACAAGCATCAATCCGCCAGGGATCTTTTGCATGGTGCCAAAAAAAGGCGAACGGGAAGTTGCGGTCGACACTGGCTTCAGTCTCCAGGATGGTTCTGTTGGGTTGCAGACGTTCGTTGACGCGTCTGTCACGGTTGAAAACCGACAGTGTACACCTGTACGTACAGCTAGTACGTACAGGTTTTCCCTTCCCGCAGCCGGTCGTCGCTGCGCCGCATCGGGGCCCGGTGCCAGGGGATGTGGGCGCCCGCGTGCCAAACAGCGTGTCAGGCGTACCGCGCCCGGCGCGTGCCACCTTCGCGGCGGCTGGCTTTTTCCGAAACGATGTTGTCTTCGGCCATGCGGCGTCCGCGTTGTTCGATACGGGCCAGCAAGTCGCGCAGCAGCGCGATTTCATCGTGACTCAGGTCCTGCACCAGCAGGTCGTTCAGCCGGGCGACCTCGGGCAGCAGCCCCCGGTAGCGGGCGATGCCTTCGGCGGTGGCTTCCACGCGCACGACCCGGCGGTCGGCGCTGTCGTGAAGCCGCCGCAGCCAGCCCTTTTCGCACAGCGTCCCGAGCGTGCGCGACGTGCGGGGCAGATCCAGCTTGGCGGCAGCAGCCAGTTCGGCCGAGTTCATGATGCCGCCCTCGACGGCGCAGGCCAGGATCCGCCATTCCCGGCGTGTGATGCCGAAACGCCCTTCGCACAGCCGCACGAAAACCGGATTGGATTGCGACCAGGCCTGGTACAGCCGGTACATCAGCATGTCCGCCAGATGAGGCGGTTCGGATGGGAGCATGGATGGCATGGCGTGCATATCGTTATGGAAAGTCCTGGATTAGATCAACCAACGGCCGCGTTGCTACAGTCCATTCACTCATTCGGGTATCGGCCAAGCATGGATAACCATAACCGACAGCGGGCCACTGTCTCCAGGAGAAGACAATGCGGAAATGGATGACGGGCGCCCTGGTGGCGACGGTGTTGATCGGGCTGAGTCCGCTGGCCTGTGCGCAGCAAGCGCCGCTGGACGGCCCGCTGACCATCGTGGTCGGCTATCCGCCGGGCGGCAGTTCGGACCGCATCGCGCGGCTGGTGGCTGACCGGCTGAAAGACCGGGCTGGCGTGTCGGTGGTGGTTGAGAACAAGACCGGCGCCGGCGGCCGCATCGCCGCGCAAGGATTGCACGCGGCGCCCGCCAGCCAGAACGTGCTGATGCTGGCCAACCCGGCCGTGATGGTGGTGGCGCCCCTGGTCTATGCCCAACCGGGCTATGACGCCCAGCAGGACTTCACGCCCGTGTCGTTGGCCAGCCGCTACAAATTCGCGCTGGCGGTGCCGGCCAGTTCACCCATCAAGGACGTGGCGGCATTGCGCCAATGGCTGCGCGATAACCCCAAGCAATTCACGGTGGGCGTGCCGGCCACGGGCAGCTTGCCGCATTTCTTCGCGTTGATGCTGGGCCGCGAGATCAAACAGGAGCCGGAAGTGGTTGGCTACCGGGGCTCGGCGCCGCTGATCTCGGAACTGATCGGCGGCATTCTGCCGCAAGGCATCGACACGCTGGACACGCTGCTGCCGCAGCACCGCGCCGGCAAGATACGCATCCTGGCCACGTCCGGGGACACGCGCGACGCGGATCTCAAAGAGGTGCCGACCTTCAGGGAAAGCGGCGTGAACCTGGCGGCCGACGGCTGGAACGCCTTCTTCGCGCCCGCCGCCATGCCGCGGGCCAAGGTCGACCGGCTGGGCGCGGACATCGCCGCCATCCTGCGCGAGCCGGCCATGCAGGAAGCCGTGCGCAGCGTATTCCTGGAGCCCGTCTCGCTGGATGCCGCGGGCACCGCCGATGCACTGGCCGCCTACCGCAAGCAGTGGGAGCCCGTGGTGCGCGCGTCCGGCTTCACGGCCACGCAATGACAGGATCCGCAATGAGCACCGTGCAGAATGTCCTGTTCATCATGGCCGATCAGTTGCGGGCCGACCACCTTGGCTGCTATGGGCATCCCTACCTGCAGACACCCAGCCTGGATGCGTTGGCGGCGCGCGGCGTGCGCTTTGACCGGGCCTTCGTGAATTCGGGCGTCTGCGGCCCCTCGCGCATGAGCTACTACACGGGGCGCTATCCTTCACGCCATGGCGCGACCTGGAACCGCGTGCCGCTGTCGGTCAATGAGATCACGCTGGGCGAGTACCTGGCCGGGCAGGGGCGTGAGCTGGCGTTGGCGGGCAAGACCCACATCATCCCCGATAAAGCCGGCATGGAGCGGCTGGCGATCGACGGTGCCTCCGAGCTGGGCGTGTTGCTGAGCCGCGGCGGCTTCACCGAGCTGGACCGTTATGACGGCCACCACACCCCCGGAAAGGAAAGCGGCTACCCCGCATTCCTGCGCCGCAACGGCTATGACAGCGCGGACCCCTGGACCGATTACGTGATCGCAGGCGTGGACGCTGGCGGCAACGTCGTCAGCGGATGGAACATGCGCAACGTGCATCTGGCCTCGCGAGTCGCCGAGCCGCATTCCGAGACCGCCTACATGACGGACCAGGCGCTGGACTTCATGAAGCAGCGCGGCGGCCAGCCCTGGGTATTGCACCTGAGCTACGTCAAGCCGCACTGGCCCTACATGGCGCCCGCGCCCTACCACAAGCGCTATACCGCCGACCAATGCCTGCCCGTGCGGCGCAACCGCGAAGAACTGGTGGACGCGCATCCCGTCGTGGCGGCCTACCGCCAGCAGGAAGAAAGCGTCAGCTTTTCCACGGATGAATGCGTGCGTGTGGTGCGGCCCGCCTATCAGGGCCTGATCCGGCAACTGGACGACCATCTGGGCCGCCTTTTCGACTACATGGAAGGCGCCGGTCTGATGAAGAACACGCTGATCGTGTTCACGGCGGATCACGGCGACTTCCTGGGTGACCATTGGCTGGGCGAAAAAGAACTGTTCTACGACACCGTGCAACGGGTTCCCTTCATTGTGATGGACCCGTCGGCCGCGGCCGACGCTACGCGCGGCCGCGCCTTGGCGGACATGGTCGAGAGCGTGGACGTGGTGCCGACCGTGCTGCGAGCGCTGGGTACGCCGGGACCGGGGCATCGGCTCGAAGGCCGGGAGCTGCAGACGCTATTGCATGGCCGGGATGCCGCCACGCCTTGGCGGGATTGCGTGTATTCCGAACTGGACTACAGCTTCCGGCAGGCGCGCGTGCTGCGCGGCAAGACGCCGCTGAACGCGCGCGCCTGGTCGGTGCGGACCGACCGCTGGCGCTACGTGCATTGGCTGGACGAGCCCGAGCAGCTCTTCGATCTGCATGCCGACCCTGACGAATTCCAGGATCTGGGCACCAGCGGCGCACACGCAGGCGTGCGCGCGGAGTTGCGTGCACGCTTGCTGGACTGGATGCTGCGCGGCAAGCGCCGCACCACGATCAGCGACGAGGCCGTGGAAAACGCCACCAACGCGCATAAGCGCGCGGGGGTGTTTTTTGGGCAGTGGTAGGGGGCGGTGTTCAGGCCTTTACCGCGGACCGGGTTTGGGGTCGAGGCGTCGCATTCTGCGCCTCCGGCTTCAGCTCCCGCCGCAGGATCTTGCCCACGTTGGTGCGCGGCAGGTCATCGCGGAATTCGACGTAGCGCGGCACCTTGTAACCGGTCAGTTGCGTGCGGCAATGGGCGATCAGCGTTTCCGCGTCCAACCCAGGGTCCTTGCGGATCACGTACAGCTTCACCGCTTCGCCCGAGCGTTCGTCCGGCACGCCGACCGCCGCCACTTCGCGCACGCCGGGATGCAGCGCGGCCGCGTCTTCGACTTCGTTGGGATAGACGTTGAAGCCGGACACCAGGATCATGTCTTTCTTGCGGTCGATGAGGAAGACGTAGCCGTTTTCATCGACGTAGCCGATGTCGCCGGTGCGCAGGAAGCCGTCCGGGTACATCACCAGCGCCGTTTCGTCGGGCCGGTTCCAATAGCCTTGCGTGACCTGGGGGCCGCGCACGCAGATCTCGCCGCTTTCGCCGATGCCTTGCTCCTGGCCTTCGTCGTTGCGGATGGAGATCTCGGTGGATGGCACCGGCAAGCCGATCGACCCCGTGAATACCTTGACGTCCAGCGGGTTGACGGTGACGGCGGGCGAGGTCTCGGTCAAGCCGTAGGCCTGCGCCAGCGACTTGCCCGTGACGGCGCGCCAGCGGTCGGCCACCGCGCGTTGCACCGCCATGCCGCCGCCCATCGTCAGGCGCAGGCGCGAGAAATCCAGCTTGGCGAAATCGGGATGGTTGAGCAACGCGTTAAACAGCGTGTTGACTCCGGTGAAGGCGGAAAACGGCACCTTGCCCATCTCTTTGATCAAGCCGGGGATGTCGCGCGGATTGATGATCAGCAGGTTGCTGGCGCCGATCTTCATGAAGGTCAAGCAGTTCGCCGTCAACGCGAAGATGTGATAGAGCGGCAGGGCCGTCACGACGCACTCTTCGCCTTCTTTCACCAGCGGCTTGATCCAGGCATGGGCCTGGCTCAGGTTGGCCACCAGGTTGCCGTGCGTCAGCATCGCGGCCTTGGCCACGCCCGTCGTGCCGCCGGTGTACTGCAGGCAGGCCAGGTCGCGCTGGTCCAGCGGCACCTCGGTGAACGGCGTGTCGCGGCCGGCGCGCAAGGCGTCGTCCAGCCGGACGGCGCCGGGCAGCGACCAGGCGGGGACCATGCGCTTGACGCGGCGGACCACGAAGTCCACCAGCCGGCCCTTGATGGGTCCGAGCATCCCGCCGATAGACGTCACCAGCACGCGCTCGATCGCGGTCTGGGGCAACGCCTTCTGCAGGGTGGCCGCGAAGTTGTCCGCCACGACGATGGCGCGCGCGCCCGAATCGGCCAACTGGTGTTCAAGCTCGTGCGCGGTATAGAGCGGGTTGCAGTTGACGACGATGCAGCCGGCGCGCAGCGCGCCGAACAGGCAGACTGGATACTGCAGCAGGTTGGGCATCATCAGCGCCACGCGGTCGCCCTTTCCCAGCCCGTTGGCGTGCAGCCAGGCGGCGAAGTCGCGCGTCAGCGCGTCCAGCTCGGCGTAGCGGATCGACTTGCCCATGCTGATGTACGCGGTCTTGTCCGCGAAGCGGCGGCAACTCTCCTGCACGACTGAGACCAGCGTCGTCACGCCGTCCATCTCGATCTCCGCGGGAACGCCGGAGGGATAGCTCTTGTGCCAGATTCGTTCCATCGTTGTGCCTAGTTGCCCAAGAGGGCTTTCTTCAGGGAGGCCTGCGCGGGGTTGTCGCCCAGCCAGACGCGCAGCAAGGCGCGCGCGAACTCGGGACTGTCGACACGGCCCAGTTGCTTGCCGTTGCCAGTGACCGTGACACCCCGGGCGTCGAAATCCAGATCGACCACGTCGCCCGTCTTGGCGGTGCCGATTTCGGCCATCAGACGGGACAAACGGTCTGCCGACGCTTTCAGCGCGGCAAGCTCCTGCTTCGGCGTATTGTCGCGCAATCCCTCCTGCAACGCGTCGTCGAGGCTTTTGCTGTCCACGTCGCGCAGCAACTGCAGGCGCATGCGGCGGGGCTCAGCACTGTTGACCAAGGCCGCGGCATCGCTGCTCTTGGCGGTGGCGTACAGCGCGGCTACGTAGACCTTCACGACGAACTTGGTGCGCACGCCGGCGCCGTTGAGCACCAGCGCGCGGCCGCCTTCGGACAGATGCTCCGGCACGCGCACGCCTGCGACATCCATGTCCGCAGCGAAGGCGGGCGCACCCGCCAGCGTGGCGGCAACGATGATGCTCAGGGCGGCGGATCGCCCTCCAGAGATGGGATGCATGGGTCTCCTCCTGTGTTCTTTCGCTTGTAGAACTTCTTGTCGGCGATATAGATCGTGCGTTCCACGACGGCATAGACCACGCCGTCCTTGTCCTTCAACTCCACCGTGTACGTGCGGGTCGTCTCATGGTCCCGCGCGAGGATGCGGCGGATTTCGGCAATCTCTCCGGGCGGCAGCCGGAAGTCCACATACAGGGTCGTGTAGGCGGGCTTGCGGTAGCGGATCGACGCCGCCTTGTCCCACACGATGTGGTCCGCGCCCAGCGCGGACATGAGCATCGTGGGGTGCGCGCCGTCCGTTACCGCGAACAGCGAGCCGCCGTACATCGACCCGACGATATTGCGCGTGCGCCGCAGCAAGGGCAGCTTGATGCGGATGTGCTGGAAGTCCGGCGACACATGCAGCACGCGGCCGCCGGTGGCGCGAAACGCCGGGTGCAGGTTGAACCCCACCCGCATCAGGCGCGCGCGCCATTGCGGCGACAGGCTCTTGAACCAATAGGGCTTGATCACATTGACTCGAACAGCCCAGCCGCACCCATGCCGGTGCCGATGCACATGGTGACCAGTCCGTACTTGCCGCCCGTGCGGCGCAGGCCGTGCGTGATCGTAGCCGTGCGGATCGCGCCGGTCGCGCCCAGCGGATGGCCCAGTGCAATGGCGCCGCCCAGCGGATTGACCTTGGCGGGATCCAGCTTCAGTTCCCGGATCACGGCCAGCGACTGCGCGGCGAAGGCCTCGTTCAGTTCGATCCAGTCCAGGGCGTCCTGCGTGATGCCCGCGCGTTCCAGCACCTTGGGGATGGCGGCGATGGGGCCGATGCCCATGACTTCAGGCGGCACGCCGGCCACCGAGAAGCTGACAAAGCGCGCCAGCGGGCTCAAGTTGAATTCGCGCAGGATGCGGTCGGACACGAGGACCACGGCGGCGGCGCCGTCGGACATCTGCGAGCTGTTGCCGGCGGTGACGCTGCCGCGCGCCGCGAACACGGGACGCAGCCGGGCCAGCGCTTCTGCGCTGCTGTCCGGGCGCGGACCTTCGTCGACTTCGACCAGACGGCGCATCTGCCGGACGGCGCCGCTGGCGCCGTCCGGCAGATGCGACACCACTTCAAACGGCGTGGTTTCCGCGCGGAAGTGGCCGGCCGCGATGGCGGCGCAAGCTTTCTGATGCGAGGCTAGCGCAAAGGCGTCCTGATCCTCGCGCGAGACCTTCCAGCGCTCAGCGACCTTTTCGCCGGTCAGGCCCATGCCGAAGGCCATGCCGATGTTCTCTTCGTGGGCGAAGATGGCCGGGTTCATCGATACCTTGTTGCCCATGATCTGCGGCATGGCGCTCATGGATTCGGTGCCGGCGCCGATCATGATGTCGGCTTCGCCCGTGCGGATGCGGGCGGCGGCATCCGCCACCGCTTGCAGGCCCGACGCGCAGAAGCGGTTGACGGTGACCCCGGCCACGCTTTGGGGCAGGCCGGCCAGCAGCAGCCCGATGCGCGCCACGTTCATGCCTTGCTCGGCTTCCGGCATGGCGCAGCCCGCGATCACGTCTTCGATGCGCGCCGTATCCAGCCCGGGCACCTGGGCCAGCGCGCCGTTCAGCGCGGCGGCCAGCATGTCGTCAGGGCGGGTGGTGATATAGGCGCCGTTGCGCTTGCCTACCGGCAAGCGCGTGGCGGCGACGATGTAAGCGTCCTGAATCTGCTTGCTCATGTTCATTCCTCATATCTCTACAGCGAGACAATAAACAGCGAAACCTATAAATCCCCCCCTGCGCATAACGATGCAGCTCCAGTGGGGCCGCGCGGATCCGGCTTCGCCGGTCCGCAGCCGGCGCCCCTGGGGGAAGGCGCCGCAGGCGCTGCGGGGGGGACTAATTCCGTAGCGGCTTGCCGGTTTCCAGGGTGTGGCGGATGCGGGCCTGGGTTTCAGGCGTGCGCAAGAGCGCCACGAATTCCCGGCGCTCCACCGCCAGCAGCCATTCCTCGTCCACCTTCGTGCCGGTTTCGACCTCGCCGCCGCACAGGGCCACGGCAGCGCTGCGCGCCACGCGATAGTCATGCGCGCTGATCATGCCGCCTTCGCGCATGTTGACCAGCACCATCTCGAAGTTGGCGATGCCGTTGCGGCCCGCCACCGGGATGTTCGCCAGGCGGGGCGGCGGCGTGTAGCCGGCCTGGGCCGCGGCGCGCGCCTGGCCGATGGCCACGAACAGCAGCTCGCCGGGATGGAACAGTACGATGTCGTGCTCGCGGGCAAAGCCCGTATCGATGGCTTCCAGCCCGCTCTTGGCCACTTGCGCCGTGGCGATGGTCTGGAAGATGGGTTGCAGGTAGGGGAAGACCTCGCCCGGGGTGGCGGTCTTGGCCGCCAGTGCCGCTGCGCGGCCGGCGAACTCCTTGCTGCCGCCGCCCGCCGGAATCAGGCCGACGCCCGCTTCCACCAGGCCGATATAGCTTTCCAATGCCAGCACGCGGTGCGAGGCGTGCATCAGGAATTCGCAGCCGCCGCCCAGCGCCATGCCCTGTACGGCAGCGACGGTGGGGATCTGCGCGTACTTGAAAGACTGGGAGGCGCGCTGGAATTTCTCCACCATGGCTTCCAGCATGTCGAATTGGCCGGCCGCGCAGGCTTCGACCACCTGTTGCAGGTTGGCGCCGACTGCGAAGGGGGGCTCATGCCAGATCACCAGGCCGTCGAACTCGCGCTCGGCGCGGGCGACTGCTTGCAACACGCCTTCCAGCACCTCGCCGCCCAGCGTGTGGTTCTTGGACGTGACCGACAGGATGGCGATGCCGGCGTCGACGTCGGGCAGGTTCCACAGGCGCACGCCCTCGTTCTCCCACACGGTGACGCCGCGGTCGTCGGCCCCTTCGCCGAATACGCGTTCCGGGAACAATTGACGGCGGTACACCGGGAGCGCCGAACGCGGATGCAGGCGGCCGGTGCGCGCGGAATACGAGCCTTCCGGCGTGTGCACGCCTTGGCGGCCCGGCTCCAGCGCCCAGGCGGGCAGGGGGGCGTCGCTCATGGCGCGGCCGGCGGCGATGTCTTCGGCAACCGCGGCGGCGATCGCCTGCCAGCCGGCGGCCTGCCAGGTTTCAAACGGGCCTTGCGCCCAGCCGAAGCCCCAGCGCATGGCCAGGTCGAGGTCGCGTGCATTGTCGGCCACGTGCTCGAGCTGCACGGCGCTGTAGTGGAAGATGTCGCGAAACAGGCTCCACAGGAACTGGGCCTGCGGGTGCTCGCTTGCGCGCAAGGCGGCAAAGCGACGGGCGGGGTCGCGTTCTTTCAGCAGCGCGGCGACCTCGTCGGCCAGCTTGCCGGCGCTGGGCCGGTAGTCTTGCGCCTTCAGGTCCAGCACCAGAATGTCCTTGCCTTGCTTGCGGTAGACGCCGGCGCCGGTCTTCTGGCCCAATGCCCCTTTCTGGATCAATGCGGACAACCAGGCGGGCAGCGCAAAGTAGCGGTGCCAGGGGTCGTCGGGCAGGTTCTTTTCCATCGTGCCGACCACGTGGGCCAGCGTGTCCAGGCCGACGACGTCCGCGGTGCGGTACGTGGCGCTCTTGGGACGGCCGATTTTCGGACCGGTCAGCGCGTCGACTTCGTCGAAACCCAGCCCCAGGCGCGCGGTGTGGTGCATGGCCGCCAGGATCGAGAACACGCCGATGCGGTTGGCCACGAAGTTGGGCGTGTCCAGCGCGCGGACCACGCCCTTGCCCAGCGTGGACGTCAGCCAGGTTTCCAATTGGTCCAGCACGGCAGGCTGGGTGTGCGACGTGGCGATGATCTCCACCAGCCGCATGTAGCGTGGCGGATTGAAGAAATGGATGCCGCAGAAGCGGTCACGCAGGCTCGCGGGCAAGGCATTGGCCAGCGCGTCGATCGACAGGCCGGACGTATTCGAGGCGATGATGGCGTCGGGCGACACATGCGGGGCGATGCGCTCGTATAGCGCCGTCTTCCAGTCCATGCGTTCGGCGATGGCCTCGATGACCAGGTCGCAGCCGCGCAGCGCGTCCAGGTGGTCGTCGTAGTTCGCGGGGGTGATCAGGGCGATGCGGGCCGCGCCGGCCAGCGGCGCGGGTTCCAGTTTTTTCAGGCCGGCCAGCGCCTTCTTGACGATGCCGTTGCGGTCGCCTTCGGCCGCGGCCAGATCGAACAGCGTGACGGGCACGCCCGCATTGGCCAGGTGGGCGGCGATCTGCGCGCCCATGACGCCGGCACCCAGGACGGCGACGTGTTTGACGACGAACTTGCTCAAGGGATTCTCCTGGAAAGGCGGGCGGGCGGCGCGGGGCCGCCCGCCCGTGCAAGGCTAGAAGCGGGACGACAACTGCAGGCCGACGATATGGCCGCTGCTGTCATAGGTACCCGCCACGCGGCCCTTGGTCAGCTGATTGCCGGACGTCGTGTCGATGTCCGTCTTGCGCAGGTAAAGATAGGTGTAGCCCAGGTCCAGCGTCGTGCTCTTGGTGGCTTGCCATTGCACGCCCGTCGAGAACCAGTACCGGTCGTTGTCGGGCAGCGAGGTCGGGCGGTCGGCTTCCTTGTGGACCGGCGACTGGTCATAGGCCAGGCCGAACTTCCACTTCCAGTCGGGGGCGAACTTGTAGTTCGCGCCCACGGCGACGCGCCACGTGTCGCGGAAGTTCAGCGGCAGATCGTCGTCGCGCGCGCCGGCGCCCGAGTTGCGGATCTTCAGGTCGGGGATGCTGCTCCAGCCCGTCCATGACACGTCGCCCAGCAGCTCCCAACGTTCGTTCAGCTGGTGCGTGGCGCTGAGGATCAGCGAGTCGGGCAGGTCCACCGAGGCCTTGGCGTCGAACGAGACCGAGGCCTTGGTGGGGCCGATACTGGTGATGTCGGTGTCGCCCTTGGCGGTGTGCTTGATCTTCGAGCGGTACGACAGGCCGATGCGCGTGTCTTCCGTGGGTTGCAGCATGAAGCCCACGTTCCAGCCCCAGGCGTCGCCCTTCAGGTTCAGGTCCGCGTCGCCGTTGGTGGCCAGTGGCAGGCCGGCGATCGGCACGACCGTCTTCTTCTTGTAGTTGGCGTCGATGTGCTGCCAGTTCACGCCGAAGCCCATCGAGAACTTGTCGTTGACCTTGTAGGCGATCGACGGGTTCACGTTGATGGTCTTGATCTCGAACTTGTTGGAGTGGTACTGGCCGACCCAGCCGTCGTCGTATTCGGTCATCAGGCCGAACGGGGCGCCGACGCCCAGGCCGATATACCACTGCTCGTTCAACTGCCAGGAGGCGTACAGGTTGGGGACGACGCCCAGGTTGCCGGCGTCACCACCATTGCCGCCGGTGGGCACTGACCCGTTCAGGCCGGAGCCAGGAATGCCGGGCACGCTGGGGTTGCGGCTGTTGCCGTTGTCCGAGAACTTGAACGAGGGCTTGATCAGGTTGACCCCGCCCGAGAAGTTGATGCCCGGCAGATACGTCATCCCTGCCGGGTTGTAGTAGATGATGCTGGCGTTTTCCGGATTTGCCGCCGAGCCCGCGTACGCGTTGCCCAGCCCGCTGGCGTTCTGCTCCAAGAGCTGAAAGCCGGCGGCGTAGGACGTTGCGGATGCGCCAAGACCGACCACAATGGCCGACAAGGTGCTCAGGGACAATGAACGTCTGCGCATGGTACTGCCTCCTCGAGTTGGATGTATGTCTCTATTGCACTGCCGGTCTGCTTGTCGGGCCGGTCTAATCGGCGTGAGCCGTTTCACTGCTGTGCTTGGGGTTGCTGCGTTGGTAATGCAAGGGTCCGCCGGTGAATGGCGCGAACCCCGTTCCGAAAATCACACCGGCGTCGGCCAGGTCGGCATCAGCCACGACGCCCGCTTCCACGCGCTGCCGCGTGGCGTCGATCAGCGGTTGGATCAGGCGCTGCGCCAGGCCGGCGGGGGCGGCGGCGGGCGCGGCGCCGCCTGGCTTGACCGGCTTGCCGTCGCGCCAGGTGTAGAAGCCCTTGCCGCTTTTCTTGCCCAGGTCGCCGCGCGCCAGCCGTTCGGCCAGGCAGCGCGGGGGCTCGGCGCCACCGGCCAGTTCTTCGCCCGCCGCGCGCGCAATGTCCAGGCCCACCGTGTCGGCCAGCTCCAGCGGCCCCATCGGCATGCCGAACGCCACCATGGCGGCGTCCACCGTTTCGGGCGCGACGCCGTCGTCCACGCTGCGCATGGCCTGCAGCATGTACGGCGCCAGCACGGCATTGACCAGGAATCCGGGCGCGCTCTTGACGGGCAACGCCAGCTTGTCGATCTGGCCGACGAAGGCGCAGGCGCGCGCGAGCGCATCGCCAGTGTCGCCCTCGGCATGCACCACTTCGACGAGCGGCATCTTGGCCACCGGGTTGAAGAAGTGGATGCCGATCAGCCGTTCGGGGCGCGCCAAGCCGGCGCGCAGGGTTTCGAGCGACAGGCTGGAGGTGTTGGTGGCCAGCAGTGCGCCGGGCTTGATGCGGGGCTCCAGCGACCGGTACAGCGAACGCTTTGCCTCCGGCTGTTCGCTGATGGCCTCGATGACGATGTCGGCCAGCGGCACGCCGTTGCCCGCCGGGTCAGGGATCAACCGGTCGAACGCCGCGCGCGCCAGGCGCGGGTCTTTCAGGCGCCGGGCATACAGCGTGGCGGCGCGTTGGATGGCGGGCGCGATGCGGGACATGTCTTGGTCTTGCAACGTGACCGTCATGCCCTTGAACGCGCACCAGGCCGCGATGTCGCCGCCCATGACGCCGGCGCCCACGACATGGACGTGGCGCGCGGGCGCGACGCCGGTCTGTTTGCCATTGGCCTTCAGGCGTTCCTGCAAGCGGAACACGCGCAGCAGGTTGCGGGCGGTGTCCGACGCGATGATGCCGTCGATCAGGTCGGGCGCCTGCAGGGCGTTGCCGCCGTGCTTTTCCCACAGCGTCACGATGGCGGGCGCGGCGGGGTAGTGGCCCAGGGGATCCTTGGCGGCGATCTGCTTGCGGGCCCGATTGGCCACGATGGATTTCAACGGCCAGCGGTTCGCCCAGGCGCCCAGGCCGCGCGCACGGCGCGGCGGCTTGTTCGACAGCACGGTCTGGCGGGCGGCCGCCCGCAGCAGCCGGGGCGGCACGCGGGCATCGGCCAGGCCCAGCGCGGCGGCGCGGCGGGCGTCGGCGCCACGGCCGGTCAGCATCATGTCCAGCGCAGCCGGCGCGCCGATCACTTGCGGCAGGCGCAGCATGCCGCCCCAGCCGGGAAAGATGCCCAGCATGACTTCGGGTAGCGCCAGCGACGTGCCGGGTTGATCGGCCACGAGCCGGTACCGGCAGGCCAGCGCCAGTTCCAGCCCGCCGCCCAGGCAGTGGCCCTGGATCAGCGCCAGCGTGGGATAGCGCACGGCGGCCAGGCGCTTGAACAGGTTCCAGCCGCGGGCCACCAGCGCGCGGCCTTGTTCGGGCGTGTCCAGGCTGGCGAATTCATTGACGTCGGCGCCCACGATGAAACCCGTGGCCTTGCCGGATTGGATGATCAGGCCCTTGGGCGGCGCGGCGTCCAGCGCGTCCAGCACCAGGGCGAGTTCGGCCATGGTGTCGGCCGACAAGGCGTTGACGGCGCTGCCCGCGCGGTCGAACGTCAGCCACGCGACGCCGTCGGCCTCGCGCTCCAGGCGCCAGTGGGAAAGCGAGTCCAACGTCGTCATGGGCGGTCCTCGTCCAGGGTTTCAACCAGCATCGCGCCGCCTTGGCCGCCGCCGATGCAGATGGCCGCCATGCCGCGCCTGGCGCCGCGGCGCTTCAGGGCGTCAAGCAGGTGCAGGACGATGCGGGCGCCAGACGCGCCCACGGGATGGCCGATCGCGATGGCGCCGCCGTCCACGTTGAGCTTGGCAGGGTCAAGCGCGCCCCATGCTGGCGTACCGAAGTGTTCTTGGCAATAGGCGTCGTCGCGCCATGCGGCCAGGCAGCCTAGCACCTGGGCGGCGAACGCCTCGTTGATCTCCCACAAGTCCAGGTCATTCAAGCCCAGGCCGTGGCGCTGCAGGATGGGGGTGGCCGCATGCACGGGCCCCAGTCCCATTTGCGCCGGATCCAGCCCTGCCCACTGGCTGTCGACGATGCGGCCGAGCGGGCGCAGGTTCCATTTGGCGACGGCCGCTTCGGATGCCAGCACCAGCATCGCGGCGCCGTCAGTCACTTGAGAGCTGTTGCCGGCGGTGATGTTGCCCCAGGGCTTGTCGAACACAGGCTTGAGCTTGGCAAGCTTTTCCGGCGTCGAGTCCTCGCGCACGCCGTCGTCATCGGGATACAGCTTGCCCTGGGTATCGATGAGCGGCGTGATCTCGGTCATGGCGCCTGCGGCGCGGGCCGCCAGCGCGCGCTGGTGGCTGCCGGCTGAATAGGCGTCCATGGCCGCGCGGTCGATGCCGAAGCGGGTAGCGACGTTTTCGGCGGTCTGGCCCATCGACAGGCCCACCACGGGGTCCGTCAGGCCTTTCAGCAAGCCGATGACCGGAGCCAGGTTCTTCAGCCGGAAGCGGCGCAAGGCGGCCAGTTTGGCGCCCACGCCACGGGCCGCATACCAGCCGGCCAACCAGCGCACCATGTCGTCCGAGAACAACACCGGCGCGCGCGAGAGGGCATCCGTGCCGCCCGCCAGCACCAGTTCCGAGCGGCCGGACTGAATGTTGGCGATGCCCGAATCCAGTGCCTGCATGCCCGATGCGCAATTGCGCATCACCGTCCAGCCTGGCACCTTGTTGCCGCAGCCCAGGCGCAGCGCGATGACGCGGCCGATGTTCACCTCATCGGGGGAAGGGGCGGCGCAACCCACGATGACTTCGTCGAAGTCCGTGGGCGTGAAGGGCTGGCGCAGCAGCAGGCCGCGGCCCGCCTGCACGGCCAGGTCGCTGGCGGAGAAGGGGCCGGGCCCGGTGCGCGCTTTCAGGAAGGGCGTACGGGCGCCGTCGACGACGTAAACCGGTTTGAATGCCATCCGTTCCCTCCCTTAGGCGACCTTGAGCTCGGCGGCGGGCCTGGTTGCACCCGACGCGCCAAGGTCAAAGGGGAAATCATCCACTTTCACGACGGTATCGCGCAAGCTGTTGCGGCGTTTCACCACCGCATATTCTTCGGCGGTGATGCCGCCTGCAGCAAACGCGGCATCCGCGATGTCGCGCACGTTGGCCTGCGGGTTGCCTTCCAGCGCGCCGCGTTTTTCCAGTTCGCGGATCTTGGCTTCAATGGGCTCGGCCTCCAGCGTGGCGGCCAGCGCCTGTTCGACGGCGCCCACCGGCTCATCGGCCGAGGCGGGCAGATGGCAGCCCGCCGTCAGCCGGTCACGCGTGGCGCCGGGGTTGATCAGCAGGCGCGCCACCTCCTGGCCAAGCTGGTCGGAGGGCAAAGACTGCGTGCGGCCCCAGGGGAAGATGATGCGCGCCAGGCTCCAGGCCACGAAGCGGTTGGGGTAGTTGGCGAGCACGCCGTCGAACGCCTCCTGCAGCTTGAACAGCGCGTCCTGGATCGACCAGTGCGCAAGCGGCGCGTCGGCGGCCTGGCGGCCTTCGTCTTCGAAGCGCTTGAGCGTCGCGCTGATCAGGTACATCTGCGACAGCACGTCCCCCAGCCGCGCAGACAGGCGTTCGCGGCGCTTCAGGCTGCCGCCCAGCACCAGCATCGAGGTGTCGGCCAGCAAGGCGAAGGCGGCGGAATACCGGCTAAGCAGTTGGTAGTACCGCAACATGTCCGGCGCGACATCGGCGTTCACGCTGACGTAGCGGGCTCCGGTCAGCGCGGTGCCCAGGGCGCGCAGCTTGTTGCGGGCGACAAAGCCGACGTGGCCCCAGAAGGCGCGGTCGAAATCGGTCAGGCCTTGCGTCTTGTCCGGTGATTGGGCGGCCTGCATTTCGGCCAGCACATAGGGGTGGCAGCGGATCGCGCCCTGGCCGAAGATGATCAGGCTGCGCGTCAGGATGTTGGCGCCTTCGACGGTGATGCCGATAGGGATCTGCTGATACGCCCGGCCCAGGAAGTTGTTCGGACCCAGGCAGATGCCCTTGCCGCCAATCACGTCCATGCCGTCGTTGACGACCTGGCGCGCGCGTTCGGTCACGTGGTACTTCACGATCGCCGAGACGACGGACGGCTTCTCGCCCAAGTCCACGGCGCCCGCGGTCATGCTGCGTGCCGCGTCCATCATGTACGTATGGCCGCCGATGCGCGCCAGCGCTTCTTCGACGCCTTCGAACTTGCCGACCGGCATGCGGAACTGGCTGCGCACGCGGGCATATCCGCCCACGGCGCGGGCGGTCAGCTTGGACATGCCGGTGTTGGAGGAGGGCAGTGAAATGGAACGGCCTGCGGCCAGGCATTCCATCAGCATGCGCCAGCCCTGGCCCGCCATGGCCGGACCGCCGATGATGAAGTCCAGCGGCATGAAGACATCGGTGCCGCGGGTGGGCCCGTTCATGAACATTGCATTCAGCGGGAAGTGGCGGCGGCCCGTGTCCACGCCGGGGTGGTCGTGCGGCACCAGCGCGCAGGTGATGCCCAGATCTTTCTTGCCGCCAAGCAGGCCATCGGGGTCATACAGGCGGAACGCCAGGCCCAGCAAGGTGCAGACAGGCGCCAACGTGATGTAGCGCTTGTCCCAGGTCACCCGCATGCCGATGACTTCACGCCCCTGCCACTCGCCTTTGCAGACGATGGCGCTGTCGGGGATGGCTGCGGCGTCCGATCCGGCCCAGGGGCTGGTCAGCGCGAAGGCGGGCACTTCTTCGCCGCGCGCCAGGCGGGGCAGGTAGTGGTTCTTCTGTTCGTCGGTGCCGTAGTGCAGCAGCAGCTCGGCAGGGCCGAGGGAATTGGGCACCATGACCGACACGGCCAGCGCGGATGAGCGCGTGGACAGTTTGGTGACGATCTCGGAATGCGCATAGGCCGAGAAGGCCAGGCCGCCATATTCCTTGGGGATGATCATGCCCAGGAAACCCTGGGACTTCAGGTAGGTCCAGACATCGGCGGGCAGGTCGTAGCGTTCTTGCGTGACGCTCCAGTCGTTGACCATGCGGCAGGCTTGCTCTGCCTGGTTGTCCAGGAAGTGCTGCTCTTCGTCGGTCAGGCGCGGACGCGGATAGGCCAGCAGGCGGCTCCAGTCGGGTCGGCCGCGGAACAGTTCCCCCTCCCACCACACTGTGCCGGCCTCCAGCGCGTCGCGCTCGGTGTCCGACATCTGCGGCAGCACTTTCCGGTACAGGTTGAAAATCGGCGCGGACAGCAGCGCCCGCCGGATGGGGCGCACGCCCAGCACGACGGCAGCAAGGAGCGCGATGACGACCAGCGCGATGAGGACTGCGTTCATTTCTTTGTCTCCGTATGGGTTTTGTTCTGGCTGCCGGTCCGCAGGGCGCGCTATGTGCCGGCCAGGGGGGGCAGCGGCGCGCGCAGGCCGCCCAGCAGGAAGCTCATCAGCCGGGGCAGCAGCAGGTCGGGGTTGTCGGGTTGTTCGGCTTCGTCCAGCGTCCATCCCGTGACGGACCGCAGCAGGTCCGTGCCGATGATGGCGTACGACGTGGCGCCAAGCATGAACTGGAAACGCCACACGATTTCGGCCTTGGGCACGTCGGGCAGCGCCGCGAACAGGGCATTGCGGTAGCGCTCCAGCACGTCGGCGTATTCCTCGGCGAACAGCGCGCGGATGAAGTCGGACGGGTCGGTCATGGTGCGTTCGAGCAGCGGCAGGAAGGTGCTGCCCGCCTGGGCCGGATCGGCCGCCAGGCGCAGTAGCGTGCCGAAGAAAGCGTCCACGATGAGCGACGGCTTCAAGGGCTTGCCGCCGGATTGCGACTCCAGTTCATCCAACAGGCGCAGGCGTTCGCGGTTCAGGACCTCCAGGCGCCGTTTGAGCACCGCCTGCACCAGTGACTCCTTGGAGCCGAAGTGATAGTTCACCGAGGCCAGATTGACGCCGGCCGCGCCGGTGATCTGCCGCATCGATGTCCCGTCATGGCCTTGTTGCGCAAAAAGCGCTTCGGCCGTGTCCAGGATGGATTCGCGAGTGTTGGGGGTTCTGATTTCTTGCATAAGGTTGAATTCAAACGTTTGTTTAAAAGCATTATGGGGTAGCGAAGCGCGGGAAGCGAGCCTCGGCTATCCCCAATAGGGTTTACCCGTAATGTCGCTGCCGCACCGGTTGATCTGCGCCTTTCAGGTACTGAAGCACCAGTCGCTCTGAACCCTTCAGGTATCGAGGCACCAGGACAGCTAGACCAGAAGGATGAAGCGGCTCGCGCAGTCGGACGACCCGAATATCGGCCGTCGGTGGGGGGGCTGAGCCGTTCGCCCTCGGACGGTCGACCTAGGATGAATGTGGTCTGGAAGGCGCGCCCAAAACGCCGCAGTATCAGCGCGAGGACTTGAACGCATTGCACCGGCGATACGTGACGCGGGCCCGTTTGCCGCTGCGGCCACCCGTGCGCCCTGACACAGGAGCAGGACAAATGAAGACCTACCGAGTGGGACTGCTGGTTGACGGGTATGAGCAACCCGGCTGGATGCATGAGATGGCGGAGTGGTTGATCCACAGCCAGGACTTCGACATGTCCGCCTTGTTGGTGATATCCCCCGAAGGCATGGGCAAAGCGCCGCGATTGGGCATGAAGGCGCTGTTCGGGACGTTGTCGCGCTTCGAAGCCCGGCTGCTGCCGGTCAAGCAGCGCCAGATGCTGGCGAATTGCCGCGACATGCGGCATAGCATGCCCGCCGGCGTGCCGGTCTTGCCGTTGACGCCGCGCGAACCGGGAGAGGGCGCGCTGGGCGAGGACGTCGTGGCCGCGCTGGGGCTGGACCTGGTGATCACGCTGGGCGCGTCGCTGGCGACGCGCGCCCAGATGATGGGGTGGGCGCGTCTGGGCGTCTGGCAACTGAGCTATTCGGATATCGCGGTGTCGACCAGCCGGTACGCCGGTTTTTGGGAGGTTTATCAACGCGAGGATCACACCACGGTGAAACTCTGGCGCGTCGGTCCGGATGCGGATCAGGATGAGCTCCTGGACCAGCGCAGTTTCAACACGGAAGTGTTCTGGTTGAAAAACCAGGCACGGGCGTTCAGCCTGGGAAATTTCATGGTCTACGACGCCCTGCAGGCGCTGGCGCGCGCCCGGCAAGCCTTGGCGACGCCCGAAATGCAGATCATGAGCGGGCCGCGCCGGGCGGATCCGGCGGAGTGGGACAGCGCGGCATATATCGCGCGTCAAGCCTGGTTAATATCGGATTTGATTGTGCGCCGCATCATGAAACGCAATGTCCGATGGCGGATCGGCATGTTCCCCTCGTCCCGGCAACAGGCGGTGGTATCCGAGGCAATGGTGCTGCAACCCCCGAAGGGGCGTTTTTTCGCAGATCCGTTTGTATATACCCACGACAAGAAACCATATATTTTTTTCGAGGATTACGACTTCACTTCCCGCAAGGGGACGATTTCGGTCGCGACCTACTCCGACGGGGCTTTCCGGCTGCTTGGCACCGCCCTGAACCTGCCTTATCACCTGTCGTTTCCTTATATATTCGAACATGACGGCGTGACCTACATGGTGCCGGAAACGTGCGGAAATCGAAGTATTGAATTATGGAAATGCACCGATTTTCCGCTTAAATGGGAGCTTGATGTCACACTGATGACCAATATATCCGCCGTTGATACTATTATTTTTAAACACGGTGAATATTGGTGGTTATTAACGAATATTGATCGAACAGACGGGCAAAGCCACTGTGACGAGCTGTTCGCGTTTTTTTCGGATTCGCCTCGTTCCACCGTCTGGACGCCGCACGCCTGCAACCCGATCGTGCGCAACCCGATGCGGGCCCGCAACGCTGGGATCGTTGTCTCGCCTGAGGGAGACGTCATCCGCTGTGCCCAGTACCAAGGCTTTTGCCACTACGGCAAGGGCGTCTCGCTGAACCGGATCGAGGAGCTGTCGCCAACCACCTACGTGGAAACAGACGGCGAAATCCACTACGCGAGCTTTTTAAGGAAGCGTCATGCTTCAATGCACCATTGGCATCATCAAGGGGGGCATACGGTATTTGACTTCGCCTATATGGAGTAAATGACGCCTCCGGCAAAAAAATAAAAATGTTACCTATATTTCGATTGAAAGATGCCTGCACGGGCAGCGTGTGTCCGTGGAAACATATCGATAGGCTTTTCATCCAAAACCGGACTTTCGAGCTGCGGCGGGGGCGTGCCCCGGCGCGGCTTTTTTTCGGCTGTTTCCGCCCGTCATCCCCGTCCCCATTGCGCTTGCGCAGGGTGAACACCGAGGGGGATCTCCTGGGAACACCGTGGCATCTTGGTGAAAACCCTAGCGGTAAAAAGGGGGAGACGGTCATCTCATCCGTATTTACGATAGTGATTAAGGCTAACGAATGATTTCTGTTTTTATCGGATTATATCGCCCTGAAACGTCTTGATTTTGGCAGTTTC
This sequence comes from Achromobacter sp., assembly GCF_057314935.1. Taxonomy (NCBI): domain Bacteria; kingdom Pseudomonadati; phylum Pseudomonadota; class Betaproteobacteria; order Burkholderiales; family Alcaligenaceae; genus Achromobacter; species Achromobacter sp. The sequence goes on along the minus strand of NZ_DBHKZA010000032.1, from coordinate 22,375 downwards.
GAACCATAAGATGGGTTCATGCCATCCGTTATGTTGGCTACCAAAGTTGCCCAGCCCAAACGCCCCGGTCCAGCTTCATTAGATATTCCGGGATAGTGCGGACCACCCACCGCGGGGCTGGAAAAAAAATAGTCTTCAGCACAGCGAAGATCCCTTCTAGGCCCGTCGAAAAACCGGGAGGACACCATGGCCAAGATGGTCCTGATTGAAGCTCATCCGCTATTGCGGTTGGGGTTGTGGCAGATACTTAGCAAGTTGGACGATGTGTGGGAAATCGAGGGGATGGGCCTGGCGGATTTGTCCAAGGCCGACGGCGCGCACGCGGGCGCCGATCTTCTGATCTACGGGTTGCCGGTAGATACCGACGAGGCATGGAGCGCATTGCACGAGATCCAGCGTGTGCTCACCCCGAAGCGGATTCTGCTTCTGACGGACGTGATGCCCTTGCCGATGCCGGTGCAGGGCCTGCCTGGCGCAAGCGTGTACGGCTGCCTGATGAAGACCGCTTCGGTCGAAATCCTGGAAGCCGCAATACGCCTGGTCATGGCTGGCGGGCAGTGCTTTCCCAGCGAGCAGGCATTGCAGGCGCCTGCGGCTACGGTTTGCGCTTTGCCTTCCCGCGATGCCGACGACGCATCCGGAAAGGGCACGATGCCGGTCAGCGCCGGGGCGCAGTTGCTCCAGATCACCCCGCGTCAGTACGAAGTCCTGGTGTTGCTGGCCAGGGGCTATCCGATCAAGACGGTCAGCCGCATGCTCAATATTTCTGTCGCCACCGCCAAGACGCATGCCTGCACGCTTTACCAGCGTCTGCATGTCAAGAACAAGGGAGAGGCCGTATACGCGGCGTTGCAGCGTGGCGCGACCCTGGAATGGCATGATCCCAATGGCAGGGATACGGACGCCGGGCAGATCTATGGGCGCAAGCTGGGGTAGTAGCAGTTTGCGCTGCCTGCCCGGCAGCCTGGAACGCACAGGTTCCGTTGCTGCCGGGTCCTCATAGCCATCCTGGCTAAGGCATACACAGCAGGGCCCGGCGTGCCGCTCGGCACGCCTTTCCTCCACCAATCATCCACCTGACCGAGATTCAGCGGACGTAGCCGCTGATAGCATGGGTTGTGTCCGCAAGCATGGGTTGAGAGCGCGAATCACAACGCCTCGCGATCGCTATCCAATAGCGCGGACGAGATTCCCGTCATGCCGGCGCGCCGCCACAACCTGCCTTGGCAGCGTGATGCGCCGATGTGACGGGAACCGTGTATGGGCCATGCGTCACAAGGTTCCTCCCGGGATGACAACCGTACTGATCGAAGACTACGCTCTGCTTCGCGTCGCAATCCAGCATGTACTGGAACGTGTCCGGAACGCCGACGACATCCTGGCCATTTCGCCAGCCCATCTGCTCAACATGTCCAGTTCGATCAACCGTCCAGTGGAATTGCTGGTCGTCGGTTGCAGCGGCATGGCCGAGCAGGACATCGGGCTCATCTCCCAGGCGATGGCCTTCTTCATGCCCCGGCTGGTCCTGGTGCTGTACTCCGTGCTGGATCCCTCGGTCATGGGCGTGTGCGCGCGGACCGGCGTTGCGGGATATCTGCCCAAGGCGTCCAGCCCGGACGCCCTGGCTGCTGCCGTCAGCCTGGTGATGGCGGGCGGCGAGTGCTATCCCCAGCCAGCTGGCCGGGCCCAGCCCGTATCCCACGCGCCGGTCCAGGAACTGCGCGAGCTGACGCAGCGCCAGGAAGAAATACTGCAGCTGCTGGTGCAGGGCAAGACGATGCGGGAGATCGGCCAGCAGGTCGGCATATCCGTCGCCACGGTCAAGAGCCACGCGCGCACGCTGTACTGGAAGCTGAACGCGCGCAATCAGGCCGAAGCGGCTTACATCGCGGTGCAGATGGGACTGGTCAGAAGCGGCGGTACGCCGGCGCAGGGCAAAGCGGACAGCAATGGATAGGGGCGGGGGCGCTTGTCCCCGCCGCGATCACCTGATGGGAAACCGTAGGGCGGGTGGGGCGCGAGAATCATTGGGCAAGGACGCTTGCGTCCAGCGCGCGCAACCCATCAGGCAGCGGTTGTGTTGTGGCTGAACTCGCCCTCCACCCATCCTACGTATCGCTTTCGCGGGTTCGGCTTTTCAGGGATGCCGGCTTCGCCTTGGCGCCGACGACGGACGCGAACTCGCGTTCGGCCGCCGCCAGCACCGCGTCCACGTGCAGGTGGGTCAGCGCGTAGTGGCGCGCCGAGGCGCCCAGGGTTTCGCGGGCGTGCGCATCACGGCTTAGCGTGCGCACGGCCCGGGCCATGGCGTCGGCATCCTCGGGCGGGGTGAGCAGTCCGCAATGCGCGACGACGTCGGCCAGTTCCGTGCCGGCCGCGGCCCCGCAGACGACGGGGCGGCCGCTGGCAAGCATGCCGGTCAGCTTGGATGGCATGACGAGGTCGGCCGCGCCGGCGCGTTGCGGCAACAGGTGGATGTCGGCCGTGTTCAGCAGCGCGCCCAGCCGGGCCGCCGGTTGCAGGTCCAGGAACCGCACGCGCGGCAAGCCTTCGCAGCGCGCCTGCAGCGGCGCGCGTTCCGGTCCCTGGCCGCAGAACACGAACCAGACCCGCGCGTCGTCCGCAAGCTGCCGGGCCACGTCGGCCAGCGTCTGCAGCCCTTGCTTTCCGCCCATGTTGCCCGAGTACAGGGCAACGATTGCGTCAGCGGGAATGCCGAGTTCGGCGCGGTAGTCGCCGCCGTCCGCGCGAGGCGTGATGGCGTTGACGTCGATCCAGTTTGGCAGCAGCACGGCGCGGTCAGGCGCCACGCCCTTGGCCAGCGCCAGGTCCAGCATGCGGTGCGAGATCGTTGACACGCGGTCGAAGCGGCGCATCAGCCAGCGTTCGGCCCGCTTGACCATGGCGCGCAAACCGGCGCCCTTGAGCAGCCCCAGCTCGAACGCCGCGTCGACTTCGTAGTCCTGGATGTGCAGCCACGCGCGGGCGCCGCACAGCCTTGCGGTCAGCCAGGCGGCAGGCGCGCAAAACAAGGCGGGTTCCACCACAAGGATGAGGTCCGGCCTGCCGGCCGCCGCGCGCAGCAGCGGCGGCACGCTCGACACCGCGAAGCTGGCCAGGTGGATCAGGCGCTTGAGCCCGCCCGGGCGCGCCGGCACCCACAGGGGCGCGCGGCGCACCGTGACCCCGGCGCGCGCCTCCTTGCGGTAGCGGCCGGCGCGGTAACCGTCGTGGACCTGCCATTGAGGGTAGTAGGGCGGGGCCGTCACGACACTGACCTCATGTCCGTGAGCGGCCATCCATTCAGCGAGTTCGGCGCTGTACTTGCCGATGCCGGTCAGTTCCGGCGCGTAGTTGATGCCGTAGATCAGTATCTTCATGGCGGCGTCGGCATGCGGGGGCGGACGGGCCGGCACGGGTTGCCGTGGCAAACCATCGCGGGCGGCATGTTGCGAAAGACCGAGCTGCGGGCGCCCACCACGGCTTCGCGGCCGATGGTCACCCCCGGGCCGACGAACACGTCGGTCGCCACCCAGGCGCCGTCCTCGACGCGCACCGCGCGTTCGCGCAAGGGAAAATCCGGCTGGCCCGCATCATGGTCCGCCGCGCACAGGTAGCTGCGTTGCGACACCACGGCATGCGCGCCGATATGGATGGGCCCGAGGCTGTAGATCACGGCATCGTCGCCGATCCAGGCATAGTCGCCGATCTGGACCTTCCACGGATAGGTCACCGTGGCGGTCGGCCGAATCAGCACCTTGCGGCCGACCTGCGCGCCGAAGCAACGCAGCAGCCAGCGGCGAAAACCGTACGCCACCTGCGGCGACCACCGGAACACCGTGCCTTGCACCATCCACCACAGCTGCACCGTCAACGCGGAGCGGCCGCGCTGGCCGGGGGCCAGCGCAAAGCGATCCAGTTGCTGAAGCGTGCTCATTTGGCGGCTCCCGCCACGGTGTCGGCCTGTGTGTCCCCGGCACGCGCCTGGCGCGCCTTCTGGAGTTCTTCGGTCTTGATGCGGATCTGCCAGTAATACATGGCGCGCGCCACCGCATAGTCGTAGCCCGCCTTGCCATCCAGGAAGCCCAGGCGGAACACGTAGGAATGCAGGAAAGAGATCGGCGCCTTGAAGGGCATGGCCTGGAAGATGCGCTTGAGCAGCGCGCGCGCGCCCACGTTGGCTTCGCGCGGGTCGTTCATCAGCCCCTTGGTGCGCAGGTTCGCTTCCCAGTCCGAATAGCGGTTGTGCTTGTCGAAATAATGGAAAAGCGAGTCGTGGTCGTTGTGCACCATGCGCTGGCGCAGCGCAAAGGTCTCGCCCTTGACCTGCGGCTGGTAGTGGCCTTCGACTTCCCACATGTGGGCCACGTCCAGATCGTCGTAGTCCAGGAAGCGGGACTGGTCGCGCGCCAGCAGCGCCAGCTTGTAGACGCGGTGGCCGTGTTCCAGCTTCTTGCCGCAGAACACGTAGTCGAACGGCACGAAGGCGCCGCCGGCGCCGGCGGCGAAGCGCGGCAGCACCTCGCGGATCTCGGCGGCCAGCGCGGGCGTCATTTCCTCGTCGGCGTCCACGTACAACACAACGGGGTGCGAGAACGGCAGCTGTTCCAGGCACCATTGCTTTTTCTTGGGATACTTGCCGTTCCACTGGAAGTTCGAGACGCGGGCGCCCAGCGCCGTGGCCATCGCGCAGGTGGCGTCGGTGCTGTCGGAATCCACCACGAACACTTCGTCGAATTCCACCAGCGCTTTCAGGCACTTGGCGATATTGCGTTCCTCGTTTTTCGTCATGACCACTACGGAAACCGGTATTTTCTGCATGATGCTGTCCTGTTCAAGGCGTGCCGCGTTGCATCAGCGGCTGGAATAGCGCGATGACGTTGCGGCAATGCCGCTCTAGGGAAAAGGCGTCGGCGCGCTCGGGGCCTTGGGCGGCCAGTTGTTCGCGGATGCTGCCGTCATAGGCCAGGCGGCGGACCGCGTCGGCCAGCGCTGCGGCGTCCCCCACCGGCACCAGCAGGCCGTAGCGGCCCGCATCCAGGATTTCCGCCGGGCCATGGGGACAGTCGGTCGAGATCACCGGCACGCCCAGGCACAACGCTTCGACGAGCACATTGCCGAAGCTCTCGCGGATGGAGGTCAGCGCGAAGGCGCCCGCACCGGCGATCACGGGGAAGGGGTTGTCGATGTGGCCGGCCAGCGTGACCGACGTGCGGGAAGGGCGATCGTCGATGCGCTTTTGCAGCGCGGCGTGTTCGGAACCTTCGCCCAGAATGGTGAAGGCGATGCCGGGATCGTCCAGCAGCGCCGCGGCGTCGATCAGGGTGGCGTAGTCCTTCACCGCTTCCAGCCGGCCCACCGCCACCACCTGGTACGGGCTGTCGCCTTCGCCGTCCGGGCGCTGGGCGCCTTGCTTGCGCACGTTGTCCAGCGGTACGCCGTTGTAGATGGTGTGCACCTTGCCGCGCAACGGCGGGAACATGCTGACCAGATCCTCCTTCACGCCGCGCGACACGCCCACCACGGCGTCATGGCGGCGGTAGGTCTGGCTGACCAGCCAGCACTTCAGGCGCCGCATCCGCGACGCGCCGTAATGGATGGCCGGGCTGCTGTGCTCGAACGCGACGGTCCGGAACGTGCCTCCCAGGAGCTTCCTGGCCAGCACCACCAGCATGTTGCACAGCAGGCCGTGCGAGCACACGATTGCCGGCTTGTCGCGCCGGATCTGGGCCACCAGGCGCATGAAGGCCACGGGAAGCATCAGCCTGAGCTTGGTGGGCGATTCGATGACCGGCAGCGCCCGGGTGACCTTCGGGTTGCCGACGGGGTATTCGCGGTTGCGCGAACGCAGCAGGAACAGCGCGGAATCGACGCCCTGTTCCGGCAAGGCGTCCACGATGAAGGCGACGCATCTTCCGACGCCGCCGTGCAAGTCGGGCGCGACAAACAGGACATCAGGCATGGGGAATCACTCGCGGTAGCGCCCGGCGCGCGGCGTCCGGACGGTGGCTGGGGGTGAGCGTCGCGCCAGGCGTGTCGGCCTGCGGCACGGGCATGATCTGCGCATTGCGCATCAGCGACAGGCAATAGCACAGCAGGAAGCCGGTGAACGCGGTCTTGGGCGCGTACGCCAGGCCGCCCGACAGCGAATCGATGAAGATGTAGATGGGGGCGGTCGCCAGCAGGTAGCGCCGGTGCATCTCGAGCCCGGGATGGTTGTATCGCCTGAGCAGCGTCAGCAGCAGGATCAGCAGTGGCGGCAGCATGATCATGATGGTGCCCACCACGCCGAACTTCATCAGGTAGAACGCCCACGAGTTGTGCGCGAAGGTGCTGAGCTCGAACCCGTTCTCGCCCATGACCCAGCTGCGGAATCCCGCGCCCTTGCCGAACACGGGGCTTTCGGCGAAGAAGTCCATCTGCCCCTGCATTTCCTGGATGCGGGCGCCGTAGCTGGAGTCCTCGTCCAGCTTTTCAACGCTGAAGATGCGGTTGGTCAGCACGTCCAGATAGCCGATGCTGGCGAATACCAGCACGCCCGCGACGGCGGCCGGCGCGAAGATCAGCACGGCGCGCCGGCGGATCTCGGGGCCGGACCCCAGCAGCACGGCGATCAGCACCGATACCGCCAATTGCAGGTACTGGCTGCGGTTCAGCGAGAACACCAGCGCCAGCAGCATGTACACCGTCAAGGCGTAGGCCCTTGGCCCGGATACGTTCAACGTGCGGCGAAAGTACAGCAGCGAGACGACGCCGAACGGAATGGCCCAGACGCCCAGCCGCACGTTGCGCAGCGGGTTGGCCACGCTGAAGCCCTGCAGCTGCTCAAGCAGCATCAGCGTGGCGACGGCCAGGCAGGCCGCCACGATGTACTTCTGCAGCACGGCGTAGGCGGTGGGGCTGTCGATGTCCTTGTAGCAAAGGAACGGCGTGCACAGGAAATAGAACACGATGCGCAAGTCGCGCGCCACGTCGCCTGTCTCGATGCCGGGATGATGCACCGACACCAGCAGCAGATAAATCACCGACATCGCCTGCAGGCCCAGCAGCGCGCCAAGCAGGCCGCGCGGCAAGGCGTAGGCGCTGGGCTCGGCCAGCCGCAGCGCCTTGACGGCCAGCATGGCGACGAACAGCACGTCGAAAGGCGACAGCTTGAAGCTGCCCACGCCCAGGATAAAGCGGTCGTCGTTCAGGGCCAGGGCCGTGAACGCGAACAGCCCCAGCAAGTGCAGGGTGGATAGGCGGCGGTGCGGGCTCATGTGGGTGTCCTGGTGGGGCTCTAGTGCGCGGCCCAGTCGTCGCGTCCGAAGATCTTCGTCGTCAGTTTTTCGAACAGGTAGGACAGGTCCCCCTGGCGCGCATGCGCCGCGACCTTCGATGCCCGGCAGGACAGTTCGAACAGCCGGCCCAGCCCCGGCTCGGTGCGCCGGATGCGGGTCACGATCTGTTCGCGCTCTTCCAGCAGCACATCCTGCATCAGCGCGGTCTTGGTTTCGTCATGCGCCGTGTAGACCCCCAGCGCGTCCGGCACGATCAGGTTCTTGCCTTCGCGCAGCAGGCGGCTCCACAGCTCCAGGTCCATGCAGTAGCGCATGCTTTCCTGCAGCAGGCCGTACTTGCGCAGCAGGTCGCGGCGGAAGATGGCGGACTGGTTGGGGATGGACGCCTTCACCACGGTCAGCGTGCCGCGGTTGACGGGCGTGTAGTGGATCTTGCGGAAGATCTGGTTGTTGGCGTCGGCCACGAACAGGTTGCCGCTGACGATCGGCGCCCGGCCGCGCGCGGCCGCCGTGCCCAGCTTGCGCAGCGCGCCCGGGAAGTACAGGTCGTCGGAGTTCTGCCAGCCGACGTAGTCGCCGGTGGCGCGCTCGAACCCCTTGTTGATGGCGTGCGACTGGCCGCGGTCGGGGGTGCTTTCCCAGTAGGTCAGGTAGCGTTCGTACTTGCGGATGATGTCCACGCTGCCGTCGGTCGACCCGCCATCGATGATGATGTATTCCAGCCGCGGGTAGCCCTGGTTCAGCACGGAAAGAATGGTGCGTTCCAGGAACTTGGCCTGGTTGAACGAGGGAGTCACGATGGTCACCTTGGGCAACAGGCCTCCGGCGATCGGCGCGGGCGGGCGGAGCTCGCGGACGAAGTCGATGAGCTGACGTGAGTACTCGTTATGACGCTTGCGCATGTAAGACCTCAACATGTTGGGGTTATCGGGTGGCCGCTGGCAATGCGCCCGGGAAGTCGGGGCGGGATTGACGGATGGCGAGAGCCACGCCGGCCAGCGTGATCGCCGCGTAGGCCATGCGGCCCCAGGCCGCGGCGTGCTCGCCCGCCGCGTGTACCAATCCCGCCATGACGCACAGCATCGCCAGTCCGCCCAACCCGTTCAGGATGGCGACCGCGCGGGAATTCCCCAGGCCGAGCAGCGAGAAATGCGCCGCGGCATTCAGGGACAGCAGCCCCGACGCCACGATCAGCAGACGGAAGGTGGCAAGATGGCCGGTGGCCACGTTGTCGCCCAGCAGCAGGTTCAGCAGCGGATGGCTGACCGCCAGCACGGCAAGCGTGGCGCCGGTCGACAGCACCAGGTTCCACAGCATCATGCGGCGGATCTCGTGCTCTGCCGCGCCGACATACGGCGGCGACACCGACAGGCGGCTGACGCGCGGCATGGCCTTCTGGAAGATCGCCACCGATGCGGTATGGATGATCTGGCCGACTTGCACGCCGACCGTATAGATCGCCAGCGCGGCCGGCCCCATCAGGCTGCCCACCAGCACGCGGTCCACGGACCCGAACGCCAGCGCGCTCAGGCTGTTCAGCCACGACCAGCGTGAAAATTTGAATGCGTCCATCATTGCGGCGCGGTCGCGCACCGGCCGCACCAGCACCCGTCCGTAGGCGCGCGAGAACACGCGCATCTTCACGGTGCCGGCGATCAGCAGCCCGAGCGCCTGCGCCACGCCTGTCCAGGTGGGTGACGCGGTCAGCCAGGCCGTGGCGCAAGCCAGCGCCATCGTGCCGGAACGGCTGAAGACTTCGCACAGCGCAGTGGCGCGGAAATCCTCGCGCCCTTTCAGGCACCCCGAGAACAGCTGGTCATATTGCTGCGTCAGGTAGATGGCCAGCGCCGGCATGGCCAGCAGCGTCACCGCCACGCCGCCGAAGGTCGCGGCGGGCCATCCCAGGCCGACGACCGCCCACAGCAGCACCGCGGCCAGCGTGACCACGCCCAGCGCGCAACCGATCAGCGACATGCTGACGCCTGCCGCCCGGTAGGCGCCGCCCGGTTCATGCAGGCGCTCGGACACCAGCTTGGTCGCGGTCACGGCCGCGCCCAGGTTGGCGGCGTTGCCGAAGCCGGCCAGCGCGATGATCATCGAATACTGGCCGAAGCCCACCGTGCCCAGTTGGCGGAACAGGATGGGCAGGGCCACCAGCGCCGCGACGGGGCCGATGCCGTATTCCACCAGCCCCCAGAAAGAGGCATTGCCGGCGATGTGTTTCCTGACGAATCCAAGCATCGGATAGCCTGTGGTTCATGCTGGCGCGGCCGTCAGGCCACGGGCAGCGCCTGTCGGGGTTGATCGGCGCGTTCCCGCAGGAAGTGGCCGTACGCCAGCGTGATGCCGTCGACGAGCGACACCTCGGGCCGCCAGCCCAGCGCCTGCACGCGCGAAGAGTCCATCAGCTTGCGCGGGGTGCCGTCGGGCTTGGCGGTGTCGTAGACGATGCGGCCGTGGTAACCGACCACCCGCGCCACCAGCGCCGCCAGGTCCGCGATGGAGATGTCCTTGCCCGCGCCGATGTTGTAGATGCCTTCGGCGTCGGGGTGCTCCATCAGCATCACGCAGGCCTGGGCCAGATCGTCCACGTACAGGAACTCGCGCAGCGGCGTGCCCGTGCCCCAGATCGTCACGCTGTCCTGGCCCGATTCGCGGCCCTCATGGAACTTGCGGATCAGCGCCGGCAGCACGTGGCTGCTGTGCAGGTCGTAGTTGTCATGCGGGCCATACAGGTTGGTGGGCATGGCGCAGATGAAGCGCGCGCCGTACTCGCGCTGATAGGCTTCGCACAATTTCAAGCCTGCGATCTTGGCGATGGCGTACGGCTCGTTGGTGGATTCCAGCGGGCCGGTCAGCAAGGCGTCTTCGCGCAACGGCTGCTGAGCGTCGCGCGGATAGATGCATGACGAACCCAGGAACAGCAGCTTGCGCACGCCGGCCGCGTAAGCGGCGCGGATGACGTTGCACTGGATCATCAGGTTCTTGTAGAGAAAGTCGACCGGATGATTCTGGTTGGCCAGGATGCCGCCCACCTTGGCCGCCGCCAGGTACACCACGTCGACCGGCGTGGTCGAAAAGAAGCGGTGCACCTGGTTCTGGTTTTCCAGGTCCAGTTCGGCGCGGCTGCGGGTCAGCACTTGGGGGTAGCCGCGCCGCTGCAGTTCGCGGGTGATCGCGGCGCCCACCATGCCGCGATGGCCGGCGACAAACACGCGTTGGTCCAGGTTCGTCATGGCGGGCTACTCCTTGTAGGCGTAGATTTCGTAGCCGTTCTGCTCGACCAGCGCGTCCCGGCGCGCGTCCTTCAGGTCGCTCTCCACCATTTCCTTGACCAGTTGCGCGAACGTGGTGCGCGGCGACCAGCCGAGCTTTTCGCGCGCCTTGGTGGGGTCGCCCAGCAGCGTCTCCACTTCGGTGGGACGGAAGTAGCGCGGGTCGACGCGCACGATCACCTGCCCGGGCTTGATGTCGTGGACGGGCGAGAACAGCACGGTGGCCGTCTCTTCCAGCCCTTCGCCTTCCCAGGCCAGCAGGATGCCCAGCTCGCGCGCGGCGGTATTGATGAATTCGCGCACGCTGTATTGCATGCCGGTGGCGATGACGTAGTCCTCGGGGGTGTCCTGCTGCAGCATCAGCCACTGCATTTCGACGTAGTCCCGCGCATGGCCCCAGTCGCGCAAGGCCGACAAATTGCCCAGGTACAGGCATTCCTGCAGGCCCAGCACGATGCGCGCCAGGCCGCGGGTGATCTTGCGGGTGACGAACGTCTCGCCGCGCTTGGGCGATTCGTGGTTGAACAGGATGCCGTTGCAGGCGTACATCCCATAGGCTTCGCGGTAGTTCACGCTGATCCAATAGGCGTACAGCTTGGCGGCGGCGTAGGGACTGCGCGGATAGAAGGGAGTGGTTTCCTTCTGCGGCGTTTCCTGCACCAGGCCATACAGCTCGGAGGTGGAGGCCTGGTAGAAGCGCGCCTTTTCCTCCAGCTTCAGGATGCGGATGGCTTCCAGCAGGCGCAAGGTGCCCAGGCCGTCGGCGTTGGCGGTGTATTCAGGCTCTTCGAACGACACCCCCACGTGGCTTTGCGCGGCCAGGTTGTAGATCTCGTCCGGCTGAACGGATTGCACGATGCGGATCAGGCTGCACGAATCGGTCATGTCGCCGTGATGCAGCACGAAATTGCGCGGCTGGTCGTGGGGATCCTGATACAGGTGGTCGATGCGCGCGGTGTTGAACAGCGAAGCGCGCCGCTTGATGCCGTGGACCTCATAGCCCTTGGCCAGCAGGAACTCGGCCAGGTAGGCCCCGTCTTGGCCGGTAACGCCGGTAATCAGTGCCCGTTTTGGCATGGTTGTATCCTTAAGACTTAGTGACTGCACGAAAGGAGCCGAAGGCTGCGGAACCGATGTGCAATGAGATTACTGTTGCACCAGCCGCCAAGATATCGGCCAAAAGGTCTAAGAGTTCAGCCTGTCGGTAGGGAAAAAAGGACTGGATTGATTCATCCAGCGCACCTAACGCCGTGGCCGTCAGCATGGCCACCAGGGCTGGGCGCCGGTTGACCGACAGGTAAATCATGGCGGTCAGGAAGGCGTAAGCCACAAGGTGCAGGCGCTTGTCCCCAAAGGCATCGGACATATCCGCCGCCAGGCCGGGCAGGTTGCCCACCGTCACCAGCACGGCGAAGAACAGGCCTGCCACAGGCAGGCAGATCCTGGCCATGCCGGGACGCCAGAAGGCGCCTTTGTCCTCGGACTCCCCCAAGGAGGCTGACGCCGCCCGAGGGGTTGGCAAGCGCGTGCCGCCCGGGGGCTCATACCCGGCCATACATATCCTGGAAACGCACGATGTCGTCTTCGCCCAAGTAGGCGCCCGACTGCACCTCGATGATCTCCAGCGGGATCTTCCCGGGGTTTTCCAGGCTGTGGGTTTCGCCCAGCGGGATGTAGGTCGACTGGTTCTCGGTCAGCAGGTATTGCTTGTCGCCGTTGTAGATGCGCGCCGTGCCTGAGACGACGATCCAGTGCTCGGCCCGGTGGTGGTGCATCTGGGACGACAGGCGCGCGCCGGGCTTCACCGTGATGCGCTTGACCTGGTAGCGCGGCCCGTGGCCCACCGAGTCGTACGACCCCCACGGGCGCTGCACTTCGCGGTGGTGGTTCAGTTCGGACCGGTGCTGGGTCTTGAAGATCTCGACCAGGCGCTTGACGTCCTGCGACCGGGACTTATGGGCCACCAGTACGGCGTCGGCCGTTTCGATCACCACGATGTCGTCCAGGCCCACCGAAGCGACCAACCGGCTGGTGGAGTGGATCAGGCAATTGCGGGAATCCTCGACCATGACGTCGCCCGTGGTGGAGTTGCCCTCCAGCGTTTTCTGGGCAATGCCCCAGACCGCGTCCCAGGCCCCCACGTCGCTCCACGAGGCTGCCAGCGGGATGACGACGGCGCTGTCCGTGCGTTCCATGATGGCGTAGTCCATCGAATCGCTGGGGCAGGCGTCAAACGCGGGCCCGTCCAGGTGGAACAGCCCGCTTTCCCCGTGCCCCGCGGCGACGGCGGCCTGCACCTGCTCGAGCATCTTCGGCGCCAGCCGGGCCATTTCAGACAGGAAGACCGACGCCTGGAAGGCGAACATGCCGCTATTCCAGTAGTAGCCGCCGTCGTCGATGAAGCGTTGGGCGACCTCGGGCGACGGCTTTTCGACGAAGCGGCGCACGCGGCGGGCCGGCGCCATGACGCCGGGTTCCTCCGCCTGGATGTAGCCATAGCCGCTGAGCGGCGCCGTCGGGGTGATGCCGAAGGTAACCAGCGCGCCCTGGCGCGCGGCCTCGTAGGCGGCGGCGAAGGCCGCGCTGAGCACCTCGCCGTCCTCCAGCACGTGGTCCGACGGCATGATCAGCATGATGGGGTCTTCGCCGTCGCGCATGGCGCGCAAGGTGGCCGCGGCGATCGCCGGCGCGGTGTTGCGGGCGAAGGGCTCCAGGATCACCTCGGCGTCCTTGATGCCCAGCTCCAGCGTCTGCTCGGCGGCGATGTACTGGTGGGCGTCGTTGCACACCAGCATCGGCTTGGCCTGGGCGCCGGCCGAGCCCAGGCGCAGCAGCGTGTTCTGCAACAGGCTGCGGGCATCGGTCAAACGGATGAACTGCTTGGGCAGCAGCTCGCGCGATAACGGCCACAGGCGCGAACCGGAACCGCCGCAAAGGATGACAGCCCGGTAGGGGGGAGGGGGATTCGTCATGGCGCTCACTCCTTGAAGTAGGCCTGGGTGTACGGATGCACGCCGGGGTCGGCGGCGATCTCTTGCGCAGGCAGCCAGCGGTAGCTGTGGTGCTGGGCTTGCGGAAGGCAAGCGGTGTCCAACGACAATTCGGCCTCGTAGGCGAGGACGACGTAATGGGTGGAGCGTCCGGCTTCACCCGCGAAATTGGTGCCATAGAAGTGTTCGTACACGCCACGCGGGGTCCAGGCCTCGGCCGCGATCGGCAGGCCAAGCTCGTCGTTGGCGATGCGGCGCAGGGCGTTGCGCAGGGACTCGTTCTTGCGGATGCGGCCGCCGGGCACGAACCAGGCGCCGCGGGCGGGCGGGTTGGTCCGCAGGCCCGTCAGGTAGCGGCCATTGGCGTCGCGCAGCAGCAGGTCGATGGACACCAGCGGCAGCATCTCCACCGCCTGGCGGAAGTCGGCCTGGGCCAGCATGCCGCCGCGGCTGTCGTCCGCGCGGGCGCTGTGGCCCGGCCATCCCAAAGGCTTAGTAGACATTGCGGCCCGTCCATCCCGATACGGCCGTGCGGGCGATGATCAGCAGGTCCATCCGGAACGTCCAGTGCTGGATGTAGTAGATGTCATGCTCGACGCGATCGCTCATCTTGCGCAGCGTGTCCGTCTGCCCCCGGAACCCGTTGACCTGGGCCCAGCCCGTGATGCCCGGCTTGACCCGGTGGCGCATCATGTAGCGCTGCACCAGGTCCTTGTACATTTCGTTGTGCTCCAGCGCGTGCGGGCGAGGCCCGACGACGGACATGTCGCCCATCAGCACGTTCAGGAACTGCGGCAGTTCATCCAGGCTGGTGCGCCGCAGGAAGCCGCCGATGCGCGTGATGCGGGAATCGTTGCGGGTCGCCTGCGTGACCGTGCCATGCTCCTGATGCACGGTCATGGTGCGGAACTTGTAGACGTGGAACACCTTGCCGTCCACGCCCAGCCGCGGCTGGGTGAAGAAAACGGGGCCACGGGACGTCAGCTTCACCATCAGCGCGATGGAGATCATCAGGGGCGACAAGCCGATCAGCGCGCAAAAGGCGAAGCCGCGGTCGAAGACTTCCTTTGCCCAGCCCCGCACGCCCGCGGCCGGCAGGCTGTTGAGCTGGATGGCGGGCAAGCCCAGGAATTCGCCGATGCGGTGGCCCAGCAACTGGATCGACATCACATCGGGGATCCACCGGATATCCACCAGGTCGTTGCGCAGGTGATAGAGCACTTCACGCAATTCCTGGCCTGCCTCCATCGGAAGGACGATCCAGATCTCCCGCACGTTGTGCTCGTGGACGAAGGCGTGCAGGTTGTCCAGGTCCTGCAGACGGCGCACTTGCGGCGGCAGGCTTTCATGCGGTTCGGCATAGATGCCGGCCACGGTGTAGCCCGCGCCCCGGTACCGTTCGACGCGGCGCCACAGGTCGTGGCCCAGCGCGCCGAAGCCCACCAGCAAGACGTTCTTCTTGTTCAGCCCCCGGTCGCGCGCCGCGCCCAGCGCCGCATAGACGGCGATGCGCACGCCTGCCAGCGTCAGCGCCGACATGCCGAACCAGGTAGCCGCCCATATGCGGGATATCGCGGCGGTCTGGTGCATGAGAAAACTGACAAGGATGCCCAGCGCGAATACGGTGGCCCAGGCCATCAGGCTGCGCACCACCAGATCCGTCAGCAGGCGGCCCCGCCACGACACGTACAGGCGGAACGCGGGAAAGATGGCGATCACGCCCAGGCCGCACAAGTAGACGAGGAACAGATGGATCTGCGGCGGGTCCGCCAGAGCATCGTCCGAGAATTTCAAACCGGTGGCAGTCAGGCCGCAGGTGATCACGATCGCGGCATCGAGCAAGCGGTACAGATAGCTTGCTCCGCTGAATCTTGCCGACGTGTCCGAGTTGGACGGGTCCATCGCGCACTCCTGTTCGTGGAGAGTCTCTTGCGGCCGGAAAAAACGATGCACTGCCGCAAAACATGTGGCTACCGACGAAATCTTATTGAGTGCACGACGTACCCGAAACCTCCAAACGATGTAGGAGAAGGCTTAGGACATCCGTCGAATGTGCGGGGCTTCGAAAAGAGAGTGGAATGTCGCAACCCGTTACGCATCGGGCTCCATTCCAAGCAACGAAGTCATTCACAGTGGATTTGCCATGACGACATTTTTCGGAACGTTGAGCCGAGCCATCGCCGCTATCGCGCTCGTGTCCTCGCTGGGCGCTTGCGCCCTGTCTCCCGGTATGACCTTTAATGCCGGCCACCTCGTAGATCCGCTGGATCCGAACTCCGTGGCCCCGATCAAGGAAATCACGCCGTCGCTGGTCGTGGACGACTTGCGCGCCCGCCAGGCGCTGATCGACAACGATGGCGTGGACCGCCTGGTCGGCAGTGCCGAGCCCTACCGCATCGGCCCCGGAGACATCCTCTCCATCGTGGTCTGGGATCACCCCGAGCTCGTCCTTCCGACGCAAACCTACGCCATCGGGACAGGGGTGACCGAACTAGTCATGGGAGATACCGCCTCGGGCATTCCGGGCTATACGGTGTCATCCACTGGATACATCCAATTTCCCTATACGGGATTGCTGAAAGTGGCGGGGTTGACGGAACTTCAGGCGCGCAATCTCATAGTCAATAGTTCCGGCAAGTACATCCAGGATCCGCAGATCACGGTACGCGTGCTTGGCTATCGCAGCAAGCGCGTCTACGTCGAAGGCGAGGTGAAGTTGCCGGGCACGGTTGCGATCAACGACATTCCGATGACTCTGCTCGAAGCGGTCAACCGCGCGGGAGGTTTGCTGCCCACCGCCGACCGCAGCGCCGTCTATGTCGTTCGTGAAGGCCGCCGTACCCGCGTGAACCTGCCCGCGCTGATCGAACGTGGCCAGGACTTGAATCAGGTCATGCTGAAGTCGGGCGACATCGTGCGTGTCACGCCGCGCGACGACAGCAAGGTGTTCGTGATGGGTGAAGTGTTCCTGCCCACCACGGTGGTGATGCGCGACGGACGCATGTCGTTGACCGAGGCGCTGGGCATGGCGGGAGGACCGAACCAGCTCACGGCCGACGCGTCGCAGATTTTTGTGGTCCGCAGTACCGAGCAGGCGACGCCGCTGGTGTTCCATCTGAACTCCAAGTCGCCGCAAGCTCTGGCAGTAGGAGCGAAGTTCGAGTTGGAACCCAAAGACGTCGTGTTCGTGGATACGGCCGCGCTGGTGCGGTGGAACCGCTTCATCAGCAACCTGTTCCCGAGCGCGCAAACGGTGCAGACCGTGAAATCGATCAACTAGTCCGCCTTTCGGGGTCGCCAGACCCTAAACCACGCCTTTGGGGGCGCCGCGTCCGCGGCGGCGCCCACGTCTGGAGAGCTGCATGTCGTTGCCCATCGAATCATTCGAGCCGAACGTCCCGGCTCGCCAGCAGGAAACCCCGTTGTCGTCCCACGTGGATGCGATCGTCTCGAACCGGTGGATGATCATCGCCATCACCTTGCTCGCCTTTCTGGGCGCGTTGGCATACGTGATGGTGACGCCATCGGTCTATTCGGCCGACATCATCGTGCAGGTCGAAGAAGAAATGCCCAATGGGCAGGCGCGCAGCCTGCTGGGCGACGTTTCCGCCATGTTCGACACGAAGGCCGAGACCTCCGGCGAAATGGAAGTGCTGCGTTCGCGCATGGTGGTCGGGCCGGCCGTCGACAAGTTCCTGCTCTACATCCACGCCAAGCCGCGCTATTTCCCCGTGGTGGGCGAATGGCTGGCGCAGCGCTACGAAGCGCTGCCGTACCCGTCCAGCCTGCCGCGCGGCGGTTATGCGTGGGGCGGCGAGTCCATCGCGATCTCGCAGCTGGACGTGCCCAATGAATGGCTGGGCAAGCCCTTTCGCGTAACCACGCTGGGCGAAGGCCGCTACACGCTCACCGACAAGTTCACCGGCGCCACGTTCAACGGCACCGTCGGCAAGCCGGAACACTTCCTGTTGCCCGGCGGCGGCGCGATGGATGTGCACATCGATGCGCTGGCCGGCCGTCCCGGCACCGAGTTCACGGTGTCGCGCAGCTCGCGCCTGGCAGCCATCGAAGACGTGCAATCGCATCTGGGCATCTTCGAACGCGGCCGCGCTTCGGGCGTGATCGGCGTCACGCTGGAAGGCAATGATCCCGCGCTGACCACGGCCGTGCTGAACCAGATCGGGCAGGAATACGTGCAACAGAACGTCAACCGCAAGTCGGCCCAGGCCGAGAAGTCGTTGACGTTCCTGGAGCAGCAGCTGCCCATCCTGAAGGGCGAGCTGGACGCGGCCGAGACCAAGTACAACGCCTTGCGCAACAAGCGCGGCACGATCGACCTGAGCGAAGAGGCCAAGCTGATCCTGGCGCAATCGGTGGACGCGCAGACCAAGGTGATGGAACTGCGTTCCAAGCGGCAGGAACTGATCACGCGCTTTGCGCCGACGCATCCCAGCATCGTGGCCATCGACCGGCAGATCACGTCGCTCTCCGGCGATGTCAGCCGCATCGGCAACAACATCAAGCAGTTGCCGGACCTGGAGCAGGACGTGGTGCGCCTGGTGCGCGACGTGCGCGTCAACACCGAGCTCTACACGGGTCTCTTGAACAACGCGCAGCAGCTGCGGCTGATCCGCGCCGGCAAGGTGGGCAACGTGCGCATCCTGGACGCGGCCGTGCAACCCGACCGCCCCGTGCGCCCCAAGGCCGCGATCATCATCGGCGTGGCGACGGCCATCGGCCTGATCTTCGGCATGCTGTGCGCTTTCGTCCGCAACGCGCTGTTCGGCGGCCTGTCGGAACCCGAGGACGTCGAACGCTATACGGGCCTGCCGGTGTTGGCCGCCATTCCCTACAGCGACATGCAGGACAAACTGTGGCGCCGCAGCCGCCGAAAGAACGCGACCGTGCCCGCGCTGCTGGCCCAAAGCCAGGGCAACGCGCCGCCCATCGAAAGCCTGCGTTCGTTCCGCAATGTGCTGCAGGCGTCGCTGCGCCAGTCCGCCAACAACATGGTCATGTTCACCGGCCCGGTGGCGGGCGTGGGCAAGTCGTTCCTGTCGGCCAACTTCGCCTTCATCCAGGGCGGCGTGGGCAAGCGCGTGCTGCTGATCGACGCCGACTTCCGCAAGGGCCAGCTGAACCGCTATTTCGGCGTGCCGAAAGAAGACGGCCTGTTCGAAGTGCTGTCGGGCACGATCCCGCTGACGCGCGTCAGGAAGCACAGCGTGTCCGAGGGCGTGGACTTCATCGCCACGGGCGCGGTGACGTTCGATCCGTCGGAACTGCTGGCTTCGCCCGTGTTCGGCGCCACGCTGCGCGAACTGGCGTCGCAATACGACATGGTGATCCTGGACACGGCGCCCGTGCTGTCGTCGCCCGACGCGGCGGTGGTGGGCACGCATGCGGCCGCGGTCATGGTGGTGGTGCGCTCCGGCATGAACACCGTGGGCGAAATCCGTGAAACGGCCAAGCGGCTGATCCAGGCCGGCGCCCCGGTGGACGGGGTGTTGTTCAACGGCCTCAAGCTCATGCCGGAGCGCTTCGGCTTCCGGTCCAAGTATGGGAGTTATCGGTATTCCCGTGCGGCGTATTACGGCGATTTCAAACAGAACGGCCCCAAATAACGCCACCCGGAGAAACTGGCATGCACGGAACTTTTGGCTGGGATACCCCGCAAATTCTGGATGCGGTTTTCAAGGCTTATGACATACGCGGCACGGTGCCGGACGAGATCGATGCGCGCTTTGCCCACAGCCTGGGCATGGCGGTAGGCACCCAGGCGCGGGAGCAGGGCGCGCGCTCGATCGTGGTGGGCCGCGACGGCCGGATCAGCAGCGTGGAGCTGGCGGCCGCGCTGCAGGCCGGGCTGCGGTCGGCGGGCATGCACGTCATCGACATCGGCATGGCCACCACGCCGATGGTGTATTTCGCCACGCGCCTGATGGACACGGGCGCCGGCATCGCCGTGACGGGCAGCCACAACCCGCCGGCGCACAACGGCTTCAAGATCGTGCTGGAGGGCGCGTCGCTGTACGGCGAAGGCATCACGGCCTTGCGCGACGCGATGCGCCTGCCGATCGAATCGGCCGCGGTGGCGGGCGGACGCACGCAGATGCAGATCCAGCCCTGCTACGCGGCCCGCCTGCTGGGCGACATCCGCATGGCGCGCCCGATGAAGATCGCCATCGATTGCGGCAGCGGCGTGGCGGGCGCGGTGGCGCCGGCGCTGTTTCGCGCGCTGGGCTGCGAAGTGACCGAGCTGTTCTGCGAGGTGGACGGCTCGTTTCCGGGCCATCATCCCGACCCGGCCGACCCCCAGAACCTGCAAGACCTGATCTATTGCCTGCGCTATTCGGACTGCGAGGTGGGCCTGGCGTTTGACGGCGACGGCGACAGGCTGGGCGTGGTGACGAAATCGGGACAGATCATCTGGCCCGATCGGCAGCTGATCCTCTTCGCGCGCGACGTGCTCGCGCGCAACCCGGGCGCGGAAATCATCTACGACGTCAAATGCAGCCGCCATGTGGCGCGCGCCATCGTCGAGGCGGGCGGCCGCGCCACCATGTGGAAGACCGGCCATTCGCTGATCAAGGCCAAGATGCGCGAGACGGGAGCGCTACTTGCTGGAGAGATGAGCGGCCACATGTTTTTCAAAGAGCGCTGGTACGGCTTTGACGATGGCATCTATGCCGCTGCCCGGCTGCTGGAGATCCTCTCGGCGGCGCCGGACCCGTCAGGCTTGCTGGAAAGCCTGCCGCAATCCTGCGCCACCCCTGAAATCAAGCTGGACACCGCCGAAGGCGAGCAGTTCGAACTGGTGGAGGCGTTGCGCGCGCAGGGCGAGTTCCCTGGCGCCATCTCCGTCAACGATCTGGATGGCGTCCGGGTGGACTATGCCGACGGCTTCGGCCTGGCGCGTCCGTCCAACACCACGCCGACGGTGGTTTTGCGTTTTGAAGGAGACACCGTGGCCGCATTGGCCCGTATCGAGGAGGACTTCCGCAACGCGTTCCGGCGCATTGCGCCTCACGTTCGTTTACCGTTCTAAGGAGCATCACGCGATGGGTAAGGCCAACTATGCGATTGAGGCGTTAAGGGCCAATTCCGGCCTGGCGCAAAGCCCCGAGTGGCAGGCGTTTGCGCAGGCCGCGCAGAGCGCCGGATTGGACGCCGGCACGTTGAAGGTGATCGAGGCAGCGGGATTGTGCGTGGACCTGACCATGCAGCGGCAATCCCCCGCCCTGGAGGCGGCGGCGTTGAACCTGCTGCAGGCGCGCGGCCTGGCCGATGCGCGCCACGCGTTGTTCGCGGGCGACCCGGTCAACTGGACCGAAGGCAAGCCGGCCTGGCATACCGCGTTGCGGGCCGGGCGTACCCGCGAGCAACCGGACGGCCTGGATGCGGATTCCGTCTGCGAGTATTCGCGCATGACCGATTTCGTCCGCAAGGTCGACCAGACGGCCGATTTCTCCTCCGTGTTGCACATCGGCATCGGCGGCAGCGATTGGGGCCCCCGATTGGCCATCCAGGCCTTCGGCGGCCCGGGGCAACGCCGCCAGATCCGCTTTGTCTCCAATATCGACGGCCATGCTTTCCATGATGCCGTGGCCGGGCTGGACCCGCGCCGCTGCCTGGTGGTGGTGTCGTCCAAATCCTTCACCACGTCCGAGACCCTGCACAACGCGCGTGCCGCCATCGCCTGGCTCAAGCAGGGCGGCGTGACCGACGTGTCCGAGCATCTGGCGGCGGTCACGGCGAACGCGCCTGCCGCGCGCGCCCTGGGCGTGCCGGCCAACCAGGTGTTCAAGATGTGCGACTGGGTGGGCGGACGCTATTCCGTGTGGTCGGTCGCGGGCCTGTCGATCGCATTGACGGTGGGCGCCGACGTGCTGATCGGCATGCGCGCGGGCGCCGAGGCGATGGACCAGCATTTCCAGCAGGCGCCGTTCGCCTCCAACGCGCCGATCCAGCTGGCGCTGGCCGGCCTGGTGAACTGCAGCGTGCTGGGCCACAACTCCCTGAACATCGCCGCCTACAGCGCGCGTCTGCTGCATCTGGTGACGTATCTGCAGCAGTTGGAAATGGAATCGCTGGGCAAGCGGGTCGCCGGCGACGGCACGGCCGTTGGCGTGCCGACGGCGCCGATCATCTGGGGCATGCCGGGCACAGACGGGCAGCACACCTTCTTCCAGTGGCTGCATCAAAGCGAAGACGGCGCGCCGGTCGACTTCATCGCCAGCCTGCAGGGCCACACTGACAGCCCAGACGCGCACCGCATGCTGCTGGCCAATTGCCTGGCTCAACGGCAGGCGCTGCTGCGCGGAAAGAACCTGGAACAGGCGCTGCTGGACGTGGCGCATATCGACGACCAGGAACGCGCGCTCAGCCTGGCGCAGCATATGGTGCATCCGGGCGGACGGCCGTCGACCTTGATCGTCCTGCGTCAGCTGGACCCGCGGGGGCTGGGCGCGCTGCTGGCCTTGTACGAGCACAAGGTGTTCGTGCAGAGCGTCGTCTGGGGCATCAATCCCTTTGACCAGTGGGGCGTGGAACTGGGCAAGCGCCTGGCCACCGGCATCGAACGCGAACTGGCGGTGCCGGTCTCGGCCGGCGTGGTGGACTGGGGCCATGACGCGTCCACGTCGTATTGGATCGACCGCTATCGCGGCCATGCCCAGGCGCCGCGGTCGCGGCACGCGT
This sequence comes from Achromobacter sp., assembly GCF_057314935.1. Classification (NCBI taxonomy): domain Bacteria; kingdom Pseudomonadati; phylum Pseudomonadota; class Betaproteobacteria; order Burkholderiales; family Alcaligenaceae; genus Achromobacter; species Achromobacter sp. The sequence continues at coordinate 130 of NZ_DBHKZA010000032.1, read as the reverse complement.
GGGTGCCGGGCGTGGCGGCGCACCTTTGACGGGGGCCGGCATGGCGGACCTGCATGTGCTGGTGACGGGCGGCGCGGGCTACATCGGCACGCACACGCTGGTCGCGATGCTGGCGGCGGGCCAGCGGCCG